>JAFGPL010000234.1 GCA_016936215.1 Bacteroidales bacterium | reverse complement strand
GTGAACCTATTTTATCAAAGAATGTCCTTACAAATAAGGTATAGTAAGTGTTTTAATCATGTGGCAAGAAGTAAATACCCTAGTTTTCTTTTTTTCAGAAAAAATCAATTTATTATATCTTAATCTTAATTAACTGCTATGAAAAAACTATTTTTAATTACCCTAATTTTGTGTTGTTTAACTAACATTTATTCACAAACAACTTACACTGCATTTACAGGAACTATTTTTGGTGGTGAACAGGAGACAGATTACATAATTCAACCTTCCGGAGCTGAGAAAGTTGAAATCACATTCACAAATCTAGATTTCACTGCTACTGGAGAAGGATTTATCGATGTTCGTGAGGGCACTTATTATAATCCAGGTAATCTCTTGATTCATTTTGATCAGGATCATCACAATTTTCCGGTTACAGTAACCACTTCAACAGCCAATAGTATATGGATAAATATGGACTGGTATTCGGGTGAAAGTCCTAATTTTACTGCGACATATAAAGGAATAATCACCCCGACATGGGCGGTAAATGGGGGGAGTTTATTTACAAATGGCAACGTAGGTATAGGAACACAGGTACCTTATAGTAAGTTATCATTGGGCTCTGTTTCCAATATTGCAAACAGAATTGCAGTATATGAAGGCACAGATGGAAAAAATTTCTATGGTATAGGAATAGCACAGCCTACTACTGGTGTTTATGGCCTTGGACTATATGGTGGTACAAATACATCACTGCCATCAAATACAAATATGCATATTTTTATAAAAAATAACGGTAAGATCGGTATTGGAACAACGATTCCAAATGCTAAATTGGATGTCAGAGGACAGATTATTGGCGGATTTGGTGCAGAGTCTACCGGTGGTGTACTTGACTGGAATGACATAACAAATACTAGATCTGGTAGCGGATATACTTTACTTCGAGCAAATGCTGCAAATGGTCCTGTAAATGCAGGTTCCGGATATTACCATACATTTAATTTTGAATACTACTCAAAAGATGGATCTGGAAATATCACACAGCTGGCCATCCCATATGGGCCTACCGGTACAATTAATACTGGATTGTATTTTAGAGGAAAATACGCTGGAAATTGGTCATCCTGGGTAAAAATAATCTCAGAAAACCTTGCCGGAAATGTTGGCATAGGAACTTCAACTCCAAGAAGCAAACTATCTCTCGGCAATTCAAACTCAGATATAACCAATAGAATTGCAGTATTTGAAGGCACAGACGGAAAAAATTTCTATGGTATAGGAACTGTACAGCCTACTACTGGTGTTTATGGTCTTGGACTATATGGAGGAACAGGTACTTCGCTTCCTACTAATACAAATATGCATGTATTTATTAAAAATGATGGGAAAGTTGGAATTGGTACTACAACACCCCAATATGGTAAATTGCAGGTTGCAGGAGGGGGTGCAAACGGCGGTATAACCTTATACGATCCAAATGGTTCAAACCATGCATTTCAAATGACTGCAGATAATAACATTGGCTACTTATATCGCGGAACAACAATACTTAACGGTTTAGCTATAGATGCTAACGGAAACATTGGCATCGGAGCTACTACAATAACTGCCAAACTTGATGTAAATGGCAATGCATCCTTTGGCAACGGTACAACTTCAAAAGCATATATTAGAGGGAATAGTAATTTTTCTAACGCTATAATTCCTGATTATACCTGGTGGGGAAATGACCAAACTGGACTGTTTCACCCTACACTGGATGTAATAGGATTTTCAGTAGCAGGTTTTGAAGCTATGAGAATTACAAACTCAGGCATTGCTATTGGTACCACTGATCTTGGTGATGGAAAACTTGCAGTAAATGGCAAAATTCTTGCCACCGAAGTGGAAGTTAAAGTATATCCCTGGTCTGACTATGTATTTACCAGTGAATATAAACTTCGCACACTTGAAGAAGTATCAGCTTTTATTTCTCAAAACGGTCATCTCCCCGAAGTGCCCTCTGCCAAAGAAGTGGAAGAAAACGGGGTTAATCTTGGCGAAATGAATGCCATACTGCTTAAGAAAATTGAGGAGTTGACTTTGTATGTGATTGAGCAGAATAAACAAATAGAAGAACTGAAAAAGATAGTTACTGATACAACCAAATAATTCGATAACGTTCTTTATTTTAACACTATGAAAAAGAAATTATTTATTTCAGCTTTTGTGGTCATTTCTACGGTTTTTCTTGCTAAAACCCAGACAACTATATATTTTCAATATGACGACTGTGGAAACCGTAAATCAAGGTCCATAACTATGCCATCATTAAAGTCAACCGAAGAAAATAATGCACTACCCAAAGAATATAGTGATAACCTTGACGGAAAAGAAGTGTTGATATACCCTAATCCGGTAAAAAGTGAAATCACAATAGAAATACCTGAGCTCGGAGATGATGAATTCGGAAGTTTAAAAATCTATAACCAGGAAGGAAAGCTGGCGCTTCAGAAAAACAAAGTCTCCCGAAAAACAATGTTGAACCTTTCCGAACTTCCTCATGGAATTTATTACCTCAACATTTCTCTGGCTGATAAAACCATTCAGTGGAAAATAATTAAGGAATAATTGGATTCTTTAATAATTGGAACTTATAATAGAACAATTAAGAAACAATTTATGAAAAGATATAATTTAATTATAATTAATCTGTTATTATTATCATGTCTTTTAAACGGACAGGTAATTACAGATCGAAATTTTACTTTAACTCAGCCTTTGCCAAATTATACTGAATACCAGGCGAAGGAATATATAAAAATGATACCAGGATTCCATTTATCCGGAACATCCACCACAAAGTTCCGGATAGATGAAGAACTGGTTATAAATGCCTATTATCTCACCCCAGACGAAATCGTAAATCCTGACACACGGGATGTAACATTAAATACAACCGTTATGGGAGTTACCGGTATGGCGTCAATTGATGACAAAGGTGCAGGAATATATAGTATACCGATCGAAGTGCCACCCGGCACTAATGGTTTGCAGCCAGGTTTAAGCATAAACTACAACAGCCAGACAGGAATGGGAAACCTTGGTATGGGTTGGTTCATAAATTGTGAAAATGCTATTACACGTACTAATCAGGTTAAAGGTATAAAATTAACTACAGAAGATGAATTTGCTCTAAATGGAAACAGGCTCTTGAATCTTAACAATATCAACTCCGATGAAGATCAGACTTATTCAACTGAGATACCAACTTTTGTTAAGATTATTGCAAAAGACAGCAAAGATAATAAGACCCCAACCCACTTTATCGTAAAGGGTAGCGATGGCTCAATTTCTGAATATGGCAACACAGATGATTCAAAACTTAAAGTGAACAGCTCAACAATTCCATTACTTTGGGCATTGAACAAATATACAGATGCACATGGTAATACAATGGAGTATGAATACTATAATGAAGATAGTAATGGCCGAATTTTCCTTAAATCAATAAAATATTGCAAATCTTCCGGAAGTTCGACTTATTTAAATGAAATTAGATTTTACTATGATCAATATGATACCCGCTTAGTTCGTTATTTTGGAAATAACAGTATTCAACAAAATGTTATCCTCAATAAGGTAAGAATATACAGTAATGGAAATATTTTACACGAATATAATTTTGACTACCTGAGCGGAGACCATCCGCGATTATCGGCCGTAAATAAGAACATAAACGGAATAGCAATAAATTCCTGTTTGATTAGATGGGGAAATCCTACCAATTTGATTACAAAAACATCTATACCGGGAGATGTAATTCCAATTCCAGCCAATGAAACTACGGTTATTGATATAAATGGCGATGGTATTGATGATATTATTTCTAAAGAAAATTCTATTTTAAAAGTATATTTTACAGAAAAAGATGGGGATAATTTAGAATTTATTGAAAAAAAGCAAATACCAATTGAATCATCAGTTGCATTTTTCGGGTACTTTAATTATGATAATTTTGCAGATATAGTTGTAGGTAAGGTAACTGAAAATGTCTCGGTTAGTTTCACTTTATATGCAGGTGGTAGAGAAGGTATTGACGCTGTTGGAACAAATGGCTATACACCTTTTTTTTGTGCTGCTAAGGAAGATGTATCTATTTGTCCAGAAGCAGATTTTAATGGGGACGGATTAACAGATTTCATTATTATTTCCGATTTAGGAGGTAGTGTCTTTAATAGAAAAGTCTATATAACCGGACATGGTGCATTTGATGCCCAAGATTTACCTTTGTATAATACAACAGATGAACATGTTGGTAACATTGTTGGTGGCCCTGGATATGAATTGGTTAGTTATAGGTTTAGTCAGGGGTATTATAAAGTATTTGAATGGATAAATGACAAATTTGTTGAAAAAATCAATATTCCATATAATGCATCATCTGGTCAAGATATTTATACAGTTGGAGATTATAATGGTGATGGATTTGATGACATAATTGATTTATATGGAAATATATATATTTCAAATGGTATAGATGGCATTGCAAAAACAGAAGCATGGAATGTTCCTGCAAATAAATCAAATGGAATGCAGTTAATTGATAGAAATGGAGACGGAATTATGGAGATTGCATTACAGGATGATAATGAACGCACTTTACTTTATAGTTACGGAGAATTTAACGGAGATGGTGCAACTGATAAGATTACTAAAACTATTAGTGATGGAAATATAACATTAGAGTACAATGATAATGTAAGACCTGCTTATTTGGTTGATAATATATATGATGGATATAATGGCTCATCAAAATTTGCCTATAAACCTGTTTCAGAAGCATCATATTATTATTCCAGAACAAAAAGTGTTCCTTTAGCCGATTTTAAAGGGTTAATGTATGCTGTTTCAAGTTTGACATTAGCAAAAAAAGGTATTGAAAACAGGGTAATTACAAACACTTATGAACCACCATATACAGATCAATGGGGCTATAATCAAAAAGGGTTTATTGGTTTTGCCAAGATTATAACAAATGATGATGCAACCAATACTGAAACAACAAAAGATTTTCAATTTATTACTAAATATGGTACTTCTAATGAAGATACATACATTGCACCATACTTATTAAGTATAAATGTTAAAGACAAGGGCACCAATGAGCGGTTGAATTTGGTAACAAATACTCCTGGGGTTGCTGAAACATTTTGTAGCGGTTCTCTTAACCTGTATACCCAATCAACAGTGGTAATAGATTATTTTGATCAAACATCAACTACAACTTACTGTAAACCAAATGAATTTGGTCAACCTGCTGAATCAGGTAAAGTATCTGTCACAACAGTTTATGAATCAGGAATAACAGAAAATAAGACTTTTGTCTATTATCCTTCTGATAAAGTAAATGAAGCTTGGAAAATAGGAAAAATTCAAACCAATACTATCTCCAAAACACACTATGACAAAATTGGGGAAACATATACAATTACATACGATTATTCATATCAAAACGAGGGAAAGGATCTTTATAAGATTACAGTAAATAAAGATAAACCGGGAGGTTTTGATTCGGATGAATATAGCTATTTTGCCAATGGCAATATGCAGAGCCATATACAGGGAAGCAGAATGATAAGCTATTCTTACGACACCTATGGAAGATTCCAGACAGAGGAAATAGACGCAAATAATGACAAAATTATTTTTACTCATGATTTATGGGGGAATGTAATTACTTCAAAATCTTCCTTAAGGCCAACTCTTGTTACAACCAATACTTTTAATAACCTAGGACGCCTTATTCGTTCTGACTATCCTAATGGTTCTTTCGAAACATACTCAGTAACATGGGCTGGATCAGCTGAGATTTCTGGTTCGCAGATACAAACAGCAACTATATCAAGCGATGGCAGTCAATCAATTGTTGAGACTGATGGTGCAGGACAGATTTTACGTACAAAAACTACCAACAATACAGGAAGTTTTGTTATTGTTGATAAAAGTTATTATCCTAGTGGTTTATTAAAGACTGAATCTTTGCCTTATGCCGCATCCGGCGGAATAAAAAAGGATATTACCTATACATACAAAAACGGTATGATAGAAACTCAAAACGGTCCGGGTGTTGATTTAACTTATACATATATGAATGGTTCAAATCAACACGATGTTAAAGTTAAAGATAACCTGACACAACTAACCACCACTACTACGTATAATGATGCGGGACAGGTAAAAAAAGTCATTGAACCTGACCAGACTTATACCACAACATCGGGCAACTCTATTGAATATAAGTATTACGCTTCCTCTGACGTGTGGACCATAGCCCCTTCGGGAAGCAATAATACAACAACTTTTTTTTATGATGAATTTGGTAGGCAAACAGGCATTCTGGACCCAAACATGGGTACATTTACAAGTGATGGTAAAACTCTGAGTATTAAATACACTTATAATCAATGGAATGAGTTGACTGATAAACAAGATGCCGAAGGCAATATTTATTCAGCTTCTTACAATATCCTGGGGCAAATAGAAAGCGAAACACAAAATTCTGAAACTACCATATTCAATTATTATACATCCGGTACAAACAAGAACAGACTGGAATACACTGAACGCTCAGATATCAGGTATACATACACTTATGATGCTATTGGTAATATACTTTCAAAGAAAGAAAAGGTGGATGGGATTGATTATCTCTTTGAATACACTTACGATAGCGAAAACCGCATGAGCACCATGAAATATCCTACCGATTTAACCTTGCTCTATACTTATGACAAAGGCTACCTTAAAAAGATAACCAATAATGTCACTAGCCAGGAATACTGGAATGCAATCCAGATGGATGACAAAGGATCCTATACTAAAGTAGATAAGGGAGGGATATATCAAACTGAATATGCTTACATTGGCGATGCACATCAGCTTGATTATATTACATCAAAGGTAAAATCAACTGGAGTTGTCATTCAGAATATTGATTATAGCTTTAATACAACTGATTTTAACCTGGATAACCGCGCTGATAAACTTCGTGGAAACCTCAAAGAGACATTTGGTTATGATAATCTTAACCGTCTGATATCTTCATCTATAACGAAAACAGGCAATCCGACTATAACTTCGACGATAGCATATACTGCTACGGGTACCCCTGCAGCAATAAGTTCAAAAACCGGCTTAGGCCAATATTCCTACATAACAGATAAGCCATACCAGGTAGAAAGTGTTGCAAATACCTCAGCACTGATAAATTCAGTGCATGAACTTACTTATACAGGTTTTAACAAAGTAGCCACAGTTACTGATTTTACCAATAACTATATATTGAGTATTGCTTACGGACCAGATAATAGCAGAAAAACAAGCCATCTCACTCAAAATGGTACTGATATCCGTAAACGAACTTACGTTGGTAATTTTGAAATCGAAACAGATTATATTACTGGTACAACACGTCAGTTGTGCTATATAAATTCACCGACAGGAATAGTTGGCGTTGTAGAAAAAATTGGGGCTGATGAAACCATGTATTATGTTTTTACCGACCATCTTGGTTCATGGAATGTAATAGCCGATGCTTCGGGAAACAAATTACAGGACAGGGAAATGAGCTTTGATGCCTGGGGCAATAGAAGAAATGTTACTACCTGGGCCAATGATGCCAGTTTGAGATATAATTTCTACCGGGGCTTTACAGGACATGAACATTGGGATGAGCTCGGACTTCTTGATATGAATGGCCGTTTTTACGACCCTGTTTTAGGTATGTTTATAAGTCCTGACCCTTATGTTCAAGACCCATCAAGTAGCCAGAATTTTAACAGGTATGCTTATTGTTTGAATAATCCATTAATTTATACAGATCCTGATGGGGAGTTCTTTATTCCAATGCTCATTGGTGCAGCAGTTAGTGTAATTACTAATGGCATCAATAATGTAGTACACCATCAGTCATTTTTTAAAGGTGTTGGGAAAGCAGCCCTGATTGGTGGAATTGGTGGTGCGTTTTCATTTGGGATTGGACAAGCAGCAATGGGGATGTCTGGATTTGGAAAAGTAGCTTTCCAAACTCTCGCACATAGCCACTTAGGGGGAATGATGTCAGGCTTTAATGGAGGAAGTTATAGTTCTGGATTTTTATCGGGGGCTTTTGGTTCATTAGCAGCAATTGGGACAGGCACTTTATTACAAAATAGCAGTAATTTTAACCAAGCAATAGGTATGATTGGAGGAGGAGCAGTCTCAGGAGGTATAGGCTCTGTAATTGCCGGAGGAAATTTCTGGGATGGGTTTAGGAATGGAGCAATAAGCTCCGGATTAAATCATGGCATACATTCTGGTTCATTTGGAGAAGGGTTGATGATGGCCTCTATTACAGGTAGAACAAGACATCTTTTTGGGCCTGATGCATTTTCTGTATCAGGAACATTTGATGTATCTAGTGGCATATCATTAGGGATTGAAAAAGGAGGATTAATCATTCTGAGAGGTAGTGAAGCTGGCATTTACAATTTAAACGATTTAGGTGTTGGTATTGGAGGTGTTTCAGTCGAAGTTGGAGCTGAATTTGTTAAGTTATATACTTCGGCTGCAACAGTAATGAAAAGTCATTTCTATGGATTTCGATATGAGGGGAATTTATCTTTTACATATAGCTGTATTAATTTTGGGGGAACATTTATTTATGCTAAACACGAACAAGGATTTACAATTGGATATGGTGCGACTATCGGACTAGATGCTATTCCAATAAACGTGAGTTTTAATCTAAATAAGGGAGCTAGTACACAATATTTTCATCAGTTAACACCAGAAATTAAAAAAGCACTTTATACATGGTAAATAAGAGAGAACTCATAAAAGTTCATCCGTTTTTTTCATTGTTAATCATTACTTTTCTAATTATAGGATTTATTATTTTGATTATGATATCAAACAAACAAGCAAGCAATTATGTTGCTTTAAGCTTTGAGATGAAACTAGATTCAATAGAGATTAGCGGTGATGAAAAGTATGGTAATTTACGAGGGGCTATATTTTTTAAAAAAGATTATTATATTGCTACTTCAGCAAGATTTATTGGTGACGATTGCGATTATAATAATTGGATATATAATGGTCCTAATATTGATTTAAATACTAAACCACATAAGTATACTCTTGATGATTTAGGTTTGCCATTTCTTGTCTATAAAATGGCAAATAATGATACTCTTCAGATAATAAAAAATGGTTGTTTAATTAAGTTCTTAATTAATTAGGAGTTGGATTAACCCTGCATCCTACCAAGCAGGTATTATTGCGCCCCCCCAACTAGTCCAAGCTTGTTACGATGATTAATAAAAACAAAAACTAGTTCAGGCGTATCCATCCTACCAAGTAGGTCTTGATTATGGATTGCAAAAGGATTTATTTTAGTATTCTTCCGTATCCGTACTACCAAGGTATCCGTACTACCAAGTAGGTATTGATTTCTTGTTGCAAAAGAATTTATTTTATTCTACAGTGGGATACTATACAGTTAAATTTTGCGGTAGTAACTCGTTTAGTTTGCTCACCTTGTATGTAGGGATCACTTCAAGTACTTTTTTAAGCCAGTCAAAAGGATTTACGTTATTCTTTTTGCATGTGCCAAAAAACGAGTAGAACATTGCAGCCCTTACAGCCCCTCTGGCCGATCAGGCAAACTAATAATTCTTTCTTCCCAGGGCTATCGGGCGAATCTATTAAACTGCTTAACCGCCATTATTCATGTATTCTATTGGTATAATGATATTAGTATTACTAAGAGAATCGTCAGCCTTTGAATAGTTGGTTGATTAAAGGAATATAAAGAAAAAGCCCGGACTTGTCGGGCTTTTTTAGTTAATGAAGGATAACAAATATCCAATTTCTTTATCGGTAATATCTTCCTGTTCCGATTTGTCGTAAATGGCAAGTAAATATACATAGCCTTCAATAACCTGTAAATGGTTGATAACTCTTGCCCCACCACGTTTGCCTTTTCCTTTGGATTTTATGGCAACACGAATTTTATAACAGCTATTGGCCATTGCATTGCCTTGTAACGGATTTTCTTCCAGTCTTTCAATTAAATCAGCATATTCATTTTAAGGGAAGGGAATTTTTTTACCAACTTTTTAAGTTGCCTGTCAAACGGCGGTATAGTAACAATACTATAGCTCATTGAGCAGGTCTTTTGCAGGGCGTGCTTTAAGTTTACCCTGTTTAACCAAATTAAGGTTTTCTACGGCTTCCTTTATTTCTTCCAGTAGTTGTGCCTTTTCCGGGGAAATCGGCTTTGCCTTGGCAAAGGAGAAATTATTGAGCAGTTCCAGTATAAAATCCCCTTTATTATCGTTTACATCAACAAGTACTTTCATAATCTCGAATTTTATTTATTTACAGCTAAATAGCCTTGAAACTTCGTCACGTTCGTAACGGCCAATTACCGGACCTTTCGTGTTTAGCTTTTCGGCAAGTTCTTCCTGGCTAATGCCCTTTTTCTTGCGGGCTTCGAAAAGACGTTTTCCAAAACACATAAGTATCAATTAATACCTTATTTATGATAATAAGGTAAAAATACAAAACTTAATAGTTATAACAAAACCTTAAAAATTTGTATCGGCTTACCTGTGTAAAGTGCACTTCAATAAGTTCGGCTCGTTCACTTTGCGAAATCTCTATTCGCTTGCGAAGTTCCTTTAACCCTTCTGCAAAATTCATTATATAAAGCATTAGCAACTGAATTTATACAAGAGTGCA
The DNA here is from genome assembly GCA_016936215.1 of Bacteroidales bacterium. Taxonomy (GTDB): domain Bacteria; phylum Bacteroidota; class Bacteroidia; order Bacteroidales; family UBA10428; genus JAFGPL01. The sequence goes on along the minus strand of JAFGPL010000234.1, from coordinate 23,372 downwards.
AAAAAGTAAACCCGGTTCTCAACAAAAATACGAAAGAAAACCGTCTTAATCATACCATGCTTATCATGGTAATATGGAAGTTTTAAACTGACATTATAATAAGATGATGATTATATCAAGGATGGGCAATCAATAACCTGATGTAACTTTCCAAAAGTTCAAAACTTTTGGAAAGTTTTCTCCTGTTAAATAAGTCGGTTGCAAATATCAGCAGCTATTCATAAATTGCAACCATTATCTTGAAATCCTTACAACTTTAAATTGTTCCAATAAAGAATAACTTTAGGAGTGTTTTTAATTCGATGTTCTTTCAGATATGACCCAGGTTGACTATTATTCTTATTAAAACAGAACCCCGCATGAAAAGTACCTTACAAAACAATTATACAAACAAATGCCATGAACACTACACAAAAAAATTTTTTATTCAGATTGCTTGTTATTATCATTTTGCTCAACCCCTGTTTTATATTCTCAGAAGCCCAGCAACCCGCCTTCCCCGGCGCTGAAGGTTTTGGAAGATACGCGACCGGTGGCCGCGGGGGTACAGTGTACCATGTTACCAACCTGAACGATGCCGGTACCGGCTCTTTCCGCGATGCGGTTAGCCAACCCAACCGGATTGTGGTATTCGAAGTCGGTGGAGTTATCAATATTGCCAGCCGCATTGTGGTTTCACCCAATATCACCATAGCAGGGCAAACAGCCCCCGGTGACGGTATTACCATTTACGGAAACGGCCTTTCTTTTTCGGGCGCTGATAATACCATTTGTCGTTATTTGCGCGTTCGCATGGGTAAAAACGGAGACGACGAAAAAGATGCTGTTACCATTGCCAACGGCAGTACCATGATTTTCGACCATGTTTCAGTATCATGGGGCAGGGACGAAAATTTCTCGGTAAGCTGGGACAATAAAGGTGTTGAACCGGAAAATATTACAATTCAGAATTCGATTATTGGTCAGGGATTACAGACACACTCCTGTGGCGGTCTCATTCAGACTGCCGGCGGGGTAAGCCTCCTGCGAAACCTCTATGTTGATAATAACACCCGAAACCCCAAAGTAAAAGGTAAAAACCAGTTCGTGAACAATATTATTTATAACTGGGGTAGCGATGGATACATTTTAGGCGACTCTGAAGGTCAGTCTTATGCCAATGTTACCGGCAACTATTTTATCAACGGACCAAGCACCTCAGGAGGAGCGTTTACCCGTGGAAATACAAATTTCAATATCTATGCAGATGACAATTACCAGGATAATAACAAAAACGGGGTGCTCGACGGGGCTCTCCTCACCCAGGCACAATATACCACTGTTACCTGGGTTACTACCCCTTTTGACTATCCTGTCCCAACGTCAATGACCCCTCTGGAAGCATACAATCATGTTGTTGCAAATGCCGGAGCTACCCTTCCGATCCGCGACCAGGTTGATCAACGGCTTCTTGAAGAAGTCACCTCCCTCGGTACCATTGGCCAGTTGATCTCTGATGAAACAGCAGCCCCAATGAGCGGCCCCGGACTCGTGAAAGGGGGAGCAGCAAATATTGATACAGACCGCGACGGTATGCCCGACATATGGGAAATGTTTTATGGGTTAAATCCATACAGCAATGCAGACCAGAATCTGGATTATAATTCCGACGGTTATACCAACATTGAAGAATACCTGAATAACACCGATCCGGGAAAAGGTTTGGGAATTATAAACGATACCACATATTTTGTCTATGCCTCTCATAGCAATATGGTACTGGATATCAAAGATAAAGAGATCACTGAAAATACATCAATTATTCAAAATAGCTTTGAGAAAACATCAAGGCAGATATGGAAAATAACATACCTTGACAGCGTATTCTATTCAATAATAAACGATAGCAGCAAGTTATGCCTTGATGTAAAGGGCGCGTCACTGCTCGACAGCGCTGAAATTGTGCAAACTGCATTTACCGGCGCTGAAAGCCAGCAATGGATTTTAGAATTCCTGGGAGAAGGGCTTTATAAAATCACCAACAGAAAAAGCGGTAAATCACTCGATGTTAAAGGCGCTTCCAATGATAATGGCGCTGTACTTATCCAGAATGCTTTTAATGATAATAACCATCAGAAATTTAAATTTATGCCCGGTTATCTGGCATATAAAAAACCCTTCGTAAATATCACCATGCCTTTGGGGGGCAGTACCTATACCCGTTTATCGGATATTGATATTGAGGCTTACGCAGGCGATGAGGATGGAACCATTGTGAAAGTAGAGTTTTATGACGGTACCACCAAGTTGGGCACCGACAGTATCGCCCCTTATCAGTCACAGATAAAGGACGCTGCCGAAGGGGTTCACCAGGTTTCAGCAATTGCATGGGACAATGAAGGATTCTCTGCTCAATCAACAAAGGTTTTGGTTGAGGTAATGGGCGCAGGAAGTTCACCATGCACCATTCAGGAAGATACCACAGGATTCTGTTCTCTTGAAGGCACCGTGGATAACAATCACGGAGGTTTCACAGGAGACGGTTTTTCCAATACCACCAATGCAGTCGGGGCAGGCATAAACTGGAAAGTTGACGTCTTTACAGAAACAACCTATACCCTCACCTGGAGATATGCCAACGGTTCGGGCAGCAGGCCCGGTAAACTGCTTGTCAACGGACAGGAAAAAATCGCATCTATAGACATGCCTGTTACCGGGGCATGGACAACATGGGCTGTGGTATCTGTGCAGACAACCCTTCCTGAAGGTATTCTCGATATCAGGCTTGAAGGCACAACCTCCAACGGACTGGCCAATATTGATTTTTTTGAAGTTAGTGGCGATTCCACCAAACCGGCATCATGTCTTCCGTCAGCTATCACCGGTAATGAAATCAATACGTTCAGTTATTATCCCAATCCATTTACCGATGAAATAAATATTGAATTAACCGGAAGCAGCACAGGAATTTGTAAAGTTGAACTCTATACCTTATTGGGGGAACGAATTTATAGCAATGAATTTTCAAACAAAACTCATAAACTAAACGTATATAATACTCCCACCGGAACCTACATCCTTAAAATCCAACTCAATGATGAAGTTATAACAAGACCGGTAATTAAATATTAGAAAATGATGATTAGAAGTGCTTTTAAATCAATTGGATTCATAGGTTTGTGTATTTTGCTGATGTCAAACCATTCATTTGCCCAGAGGCAGATGGAAAAACTCGACCGTGGAGTGCTTGCAATAAAAGTTGGCACCACAGTTCATGTGAGTTGGCGCGTTCTTGGCAACGAGTATTTTGATGTGAGTTATAATGTTTACAGAAACAGTACTTTACTGAATGAAACACCCATCGCCGGTGCAACTTATTATGTTGACAACAGCGGGACTGTTGATTCTGTATATACTGTAACATCTATTGTAAACGGTATTGAACAGCCACATTCCGCCCCGGCAACTGTCTGGGCACAGAATTATCTTGACATACCGCTGCAAAGGCCCGCCGGGGATATAACACCACCATACACGGTTGTTAACAATGATGTACTAGAAAGTTATCCCGATGGACAGCCTTATACTTATTCTCCTAACGATTGCAGTGTTGGCGATGTGGATGGTGATGGCACGTATGAGATAATCGTAAAATGGGACCCTTCTAATTCGCGGGATAACTCGCATGGAGGAATTACCGGGAATGTTTACCTCGATGCCTACAAACTTGATGGTACCTTTCTCTGGCGCATAGACCTGGGCATGAATATAAGGGCAGGCGCCCATTATACCCAGTTTATGGTATATGACCTTGATGGTGACGGCAAAGCCGAAGTGGCGTGTAAAACAGCCCCCGGTACCAAAGACGGCTCCGGTAACTATCTTAAAACAGGGCCGGCAGAAACTGCCGATCATTCTGCAATTTATAGAACTTCGGGTAGCTGGCCGGGTTTTGTTACATCAGGCCCGGAGTATCTTACATTATTTAATGGTCTTACAGGAGCAGAAATTCAAACAATTCTTTACGAACCTAATCGAAATCCTGCTAACGGATGGGGCAAAACAAGTGAAACAACCAATAGGGTTGATCGTTTTCTTGCATGCATAGCTTATCTTGATGGTATAAAACCCAGTTTAATAATGTGTCGTGGATATTATGGCAGAACTGTATTAGCTGCCTGGGATTGGAGAAATGGTGAATTAACACACCGCTGGACCTTCGACAGCAATGTTGGTTATAGCGGCTATGCCGGCCAGGGTAATCATAACCTTAGTGTTGCCGATGTTGATGGTGATGGCAGAGATGAAATCATCTATGGTTCGTGTGCAATTGATGATGACGGGAGCGGTCTTTATACCACCGGCCTCGGACATGGCGACGCCCTGCATGTTACCGACCACGACCCCGAAAGGCAAGGTCTGGAAGTATTTGCCCCTCATGAAAATAAAAAAGACGGCATAACTTTCCGCGAAGCCGCAACAGGTAAAATAATATGGCAAAAACCAAATTTAAATGATGTTGGCAGGGGACTTGCAGCCGATATTATTGCAGGACATGCAGGTTCAGAATTTTGGGCATCCAAAGGACTTGGCGTTTACAACGTTGCAGGTTCACAGGTTACCGTTACCATTCCCTCCATTAATCATGCCATCTGGTGGGACGGTGACGATCTGAGAGAACTGCTTGACGGTACATCCATTACTAAATATAATGGAGGCACCCTGCTCTCAGCCAGCGGATGCGCTTCAAATAACGGCACCAAATCAAATCCCGGCTTGCAGGCAGATATACTTGGAGACTGGCGTGAAGAGGTTATTTTTAGAAATTCAAACAATGCTGCCTTAAGAATTTATGCCACAACCAATCCAACTAACCGCCGCCTGTATACGCTTATGCACGATCCGGTTTACCGTATGGGTATTGCATGGCAGAATGTGGCATACAACCAGCCACCTCATACCGGTTTCTTTCTGGGCCATAATATGGCGCCGGCGCCTCCAGCCCCGGTAACAGAAGGTAAACTCATCTGGAAAGAAGGAACATCATGGGATGTTAATGGTTCACAGAACTGGACACTTGAAAATACCCCCGCATTTTTCAACAACGGCGACAATGTACTTTTTGATATGTCAGGTTCTGATTTAGATACAGTTCAACTGGCTGACACGCTGAAACCTTCATCTGTAACAGTGAATTCCCCTTCAGACTATGTTTTTGGCGGAGAAGGAATTCTGTCAGGCAATATGAGGTTGATAAAAGCCGGCACAGGAAGGTTAACGATCAATACCGATAATGACTTCTCGGGTGAAACCTCCGTGTGGGAGGGCGAACTTCTGGTAAATGGAAACCTTCTCCAAAGCAATGTTTATGTACACAGGTTTGCTACTGTTGGCGGAACTGGTGAATATGGAAAAGGAATTGTGATACCATACGCAGGAAACATTTTTGTAAGTGAACCCGGCGTAGCCGATACCATGAAAATCTCCGATAGTTTATACTTGGGCGGAAAAGCTTCGGTGTATTTCGACCTTTCAGATGACACCTCCGGACTTACAAAAACGAATGATATTCTGTATATTAATGGTAAACTAAGCTTTTTAAATACAACCACTCTAAAAATCAATCTGTTGGATGAAGAACTAAGTGAGGGCACCTATGAATTGGTCAGGTTTACAGATGGTTTTACCGGAAATCCGGCACAAATTAAATGTGAAATATTAGGTTATCCTTATGAAGTTATTGTTGACAGCGTATCAATAAAACTAAAAATCATCAGCACACGTGAACCAGCAACCATTACATGGCGTGGCGACAAATCAACCATATGGGACCAGGTAACAACCTTCAACTGGCTAAATGCAGATACAGCTGATTGGTTTGTTGCAGGTGACACAGTTCTTTTCAATGACGACCTGCAATCATCGCCAATAATCCAGCTTGCCCATTTTGTTCCGGTTGGTAAAATGGTGGTTGATGCAACTCAAAATTACAGCTTTACAGGTTCCGGTTATATCTGCGGAGATGGCGAATTGATAAAACGGAATACTTCAACCCTTACATTGTCAACACCGCATACCTTTACCGGGGGCACTAATGTTGAGGGAGGCATTCTTTTGATTAATAATTCTGATGGAAGCGCTACAGGAAGCGGACCTGTCTTGGTAAAAAATGATGCCAGGCTTCAGGGAACAGGTAAAATTGACGGTGAAATTACCATTGATGATAGCGCAACCTTATCTCTCGAAAATGGTGCTTTAAGTACCTTCGAAATAAATAACAACCTGACTTTCACACCTGAAAGCCATTGCAAAATAGAATTAAGAAGCAATGCAAATACTTCCGATACACTTAAAGTCTCTGGGGAATTAATAATTAATGGCCATCTTGAACTTGTTAATATTGGTATCGGCTATTATGTCGGAAATAAATTCAAAATCTTTGATGCACAAAGCTGCAAGGGAACTTTTGCTTCTATAACTCCCGAAATTCCGGGAGACTTGATGAAATGGGATACTACAGGCCTTGCAGAAACTGGTATTATAAAAGTAGCATACTATACCAATATACCCGGTGAATCTGTCCAGCCAGCCATATTCATTTATCCTAACCCGGTTAAAAGCAATCTTTTCATAAATTTTGAAAATATTGAAAATGATATCCGTATTTCCATCAGGGATATGAATGGCAGGATTTTTATTTCTGAATCGAAAAAATCTGCTGAAGAATTAAAACTGAACATGGCAGATTTAAATCCTGGAATGTATATCATTCATATAACAACCGAAAAACATACATACCTGTATAAGGTTTTAAAACAATAACAAATGCACCTATGGAAGTTTATAACGAGGTGCCTCATAGTTTTTGGCCTTTTGCAGCTTTCTTATGGAAGTTTTGCTCAACGAAACATAGAAAAGCTTGACCGGGGACTTATCGCTGTTAAGGTCCCCGGCGGGGTTTTCGTTAGCTGGCGTATCCTCGGTAATGAATGGCCGGATGTTCAATACAATTTATATAGGAATAGCGAAAAACTAAATTCCTACCCGTTGAAAAACCTGTCAAATTATTTTGACAGCACAGGTACTATCTCATCAAATTACCATGTTACAGTTATTAAAGACAGTACTGAATCTTCACCGTCAAAAACTGTAACTGTATTTGAAAATTCGCATCTTGATGTATATGTCCGTGATATTCAAGGACCTTATGAATTGAATGATGCATCCGTGGGTGACCTCAACGGCGACGGGGAATACGAAATAGTGATTAAACGCCTCTCGAACGACACCTCTTTGGAACCCGCATATACTTCTCTTATTGAAGCATATCATCTTGATGGCACTTTTATGTGGGCTATTGACCTCGGCCCAAACCGTTTTAACCCAAAACCCATTAATTTTGCCGTTTATGACTTCAACAACGACGGATATGCAGAAGTAGTCCTGAAATCGGCCGAAGGGACAACTGATGGCTTAGGTGGAAAAATTGGCGACATCAATAATGATGGCATTACCAACTACCGTTTTTCTATTGCAGGCAATGACATTACCCAGGGGCCGGAATTTCTGTCAGTTTACGATGGAAAAACAGGTAAAGAAATTACCAGGACAGGTTATATAGCCAGGGAACCTATAGAACAATGGGGTGAACCCGGAATGACCCTTACCCAATATGCTCACCGTTCAGGCAGTTGTATGATTACACCTGCATACCTCGATGGTAAAAATGCCAGTATTGTTATTGCCAGGGGCATTTACCACCGAATTAAATTAAGTGCATATAATTTTTGTAATGACAGTCTGATAAAAATATGGGACTTCGATAGCAACAACTGGCCCGTGGAATATAAAGGACAAGGCAACCACAACTTAAGTGTTGCCGATGTTGACAACGATGGCAAAGATGAAATAATTTACGGATCAATGACCATTGATGATGATGGCACCGGTCTTTATTCAACAGGGCTTGGCCATGGTGATGCCTTGCATGTATCGGATATGGACCCCGATCGCAAGGGACTGGAGATATGGCAGGCACAGGAAACTTCCACAGGGGCAACCTACCGTGATGCCGGCACCGGTGAAATTCTTTACCGCTATAAAGCTTCCTCAGACCAGGGACGCGCCTGTGCAGGTGATATTTCAGCAAACCACCGCGGTTTCGAAATGTGGGGTTCAACCGGATGTCCACTCTATTCATGCCAGGATGGTGTTATCGGTTTATCACCTTACCAAATGAATTTTATGATCTGGTGGGACGGGGACCTCTTGCGCGAAATGCTCGACCATAAATGGCTCGGGGATGAGATAGGAACCGGCACAGGTACCATAACCAAGTACAATGGCACCAGAGAAGGCTTTAATCTGCTTACTGCAAACGGAACTTATTCAACAAATTACACAAAGGGAAATCCATGCATTCAGGCAGATATTTTTGGTGATTGGCGCGAAGAGGTTATCTGGAGGTCCACCGACAACAAATTTCTTCGAATTTACTTTTCAACCATCCCAACCCAACACGGGTTATATACCCTGATGCACGACCCGCAATACCGCATAGCTGTCGCCTGGCAGAATAATGCTTATAACCAGCCACCTCATACAGGGTTTTACCTGGGAGATGGCATGGAGCCAGCCCCTCCCCCTCCGGTAAATCTTGGGAAAAAAATATGGAAGGAAGGCACTTACTGGGATACAGGCATTTCAAATAACTGGGTTCAAAATGATTCAGTCACCAGTTTCATAAATGGAGATGACGTATTATTTGACCTTTCCGGTTCAAATTCATTTCCGGTGCTTCTCGCAGACACATTATTACCTGCAAGCGTTACGGTATACGCACCCAATTCTTATACTTTCGATGGTGAGGGTTCTCTATCGGGTACAATGACGCTGGTCAAAGCCGGGGCGGGCGAATTACACCTGAATAACAACAATTATTTTTCAGGCTCTACATCCGTATGGGACGGAACTCTTTTTGTTAATGGTTTATTATCCCAAAGCCATGTTTATGTTAAGAAATTTGCTATGACCGCCGGAAAAGGAACCTATGGAAAAGGCCTGACGCTTGAAAAAGGGTCTGGCCTGATGATAGGGGACTCCGCCGGTATCACTGATACCCTGAGAATTATACAACACCTTAACATCTGTGATAATTCAACGCTTTATTTTGATCTGTCAGACGATTCATCTGGCCTCAATAAACTGAATGATGTTTTGATAGTAAATGGTGACATAAATTTATCGGGTATTTGTAAAATCCATATCAACAAAACAAACAGTACTTTAGATACCGGTTCATATGCTTTAATAAAATTCAATGGTAATTTCATTGGCAATACTGACAATATTCAGGTTGAAGGAATACCCGGAATACCTTACAATTTGTTTGTAAACAACAATGCGGTTGTCCTTGAGATTATCCCGGTAAGAAAACCGGCAAAAATATTCTGGACTGGCGGGCCACTGAATAACTGGGACCTGGCCAATAATAAAATCTGGTTAAACAATGGTATTCAGGATTGGTTCGTAGGTTACGACACCGTTGTTTTCAGCGATGAAGGATATCCAAATACGGAAGTAACCCTGATAGGAGACCTGCCGGTAAGCGAAATAGCAGTGAATTCCTCTAAAGACTACATATTTAAAGGAACAGGCTTTATCAGCGGCCCGGGTGATATGGTTAAAACCGGGGAAGGAAGGCTTGAAATAATTAACAATAATAGATACACAGGCGCTACCATAATCAACCAGGGTGTTATTGAAATTTCAGGACTTAACAAATCATACCTCTCCGGCCCACTGGGTTCTTCGGCACCGCATTCCGAAAATCTTGTTTTAAACGGTGGAATACTGGAAATCAATGGTAACCCATGCACTACAAACAGGGGAATGACAGTCGGGACAGGCGGGGGAACCCTTCAGGTTGGTGGCTACTCAAACAATGTCGAAATCATGGGTACCATAACAGGTAACGGCACCCTTACCAAAACCGGAACAGGGACACTCACACTGACTTCGGCAAACGATTATACCGGCGGCACCATGATCAGGGAAGGTTCTATATATCTTGGAAATGATCTGGCTAATTTACATGGCCTGGGAAGCGAATCACTCACCATCGAAAATGGCACCCTTAAAATGTATGATAATACCAGCTATACCGATAATTGCAACTGGGATATCATCGTCCCGGAAAACAAATGGGCAAATATTTATCTCGATTCCCGTGCCTCGCTTACCGGAACATTAACCGGAAAGGGCACCCTTTATCTCTTCTCTCCATGGATCAGGTCTGAACTCAGGGGTAACTGGTCTGCATTTTCAGGCATAATAAACGTTACCACAGATTCTGACGGCGGTACATTTCTGATTGATAATACTGCCGGATACGAAAATTGTTCTGTTCATCTTGGTGATAACGTTACAACCTTGTACAGGCGCACATCGAATATTACCATCAACATAGGCGAACTCACGGGAACTTCATCATCCAGGCTTGGAGCAGGAGGAGAAGGATCATCTTTAATTACCTGGAAAATAGGAGCCGGCAATACAGATGCTGTATTCAACGGTATAATCTGCAATGACCAGTTCAAAAATTCAGGTGCTGTATCATCAATTATTAAAACCGGTACAGGTAACTGGGTACTCACCAACAGCAATATTTATAATGGACCTACAATAGTTGAAAGTGGCGAACTCACCGTTAATAATCTAAATGGAAGTGGCACGGGCTTTGGTACAGTCACTGTAAAAAAAAATGCCACACTAACCGGTAACGGTTTTATCAGCGGGCCTGTAAATATTGAAGACGGTGGGATATTATCTCCAGGCAATAAAGGTATAGGGACACTTACCATAAATAACAACCTGACGCTTCTGCCAGGCAGTTTCCTTTCAATTGATTTAGATCCGTCAAACAGGATTAATGACATGGTAGACATTAAAGGAACGCTTAAAATTGACGGCGTTCTTTATCTGAATAACATTAGTACAGCAAGTCTTACCGTTGGCGATACCATGCATTTTCTGAATGCTGTAACATACACCGGATATTTTAAAACCATTTTCCCTGCAGTACCTGGCAAAGACCTGGTTTGGGACACAACCCTGCTTCACAAAAAGGGTACTATTATTGTATCGGGGATTAATACTATTCCTGAACCAGACAATTCAAAATTTTTCATGGTCTTTCCTAATCCTGTCAAGAATATCCTGACAGTGAAATTCGATGAAACACTTTCCGGAGGTATGATAGAAATTCAAAACCTTTGTGGTTGCACTTTTTTTAACTCGCAGATTTGTTCCGCCCCTGAATTAAGAATTGATATCAGCACCATTCCACCTGGTATTTATTTCGTTAAAGCTGTCACCCGGGAAAATATTACTGTTAAAAGATTTGTAAAGCTCTGAAACAATTCATCTGTCCTTGATAAAAAATTAAAACTATTATCGCACATTTCATGCTAAAATTATAAATTGCATTCTAAAGTTGTTATAAGTCCTTTAGTTAAAAAACCCACTATGAATGCAATAGCGAAATATCTGTTATTCATTGTCTTAATTTTATCCGGCACATCTTGCTTCGCCCAACCCCTGAAAAAAATCCTTAGTCAAAACCCGCGGGAAAAATACAATTTCAATCCCGGCTGGAAAATGCATTTTGGCGACACAGCCGGCGCCGAAGCAGCAGGCTTTGACGATAGCCAATGGCAAAACGCAACATTACCCCGCGCTTTCAATGAAGACGAAGCCTTTAAAAAAAGTATCCACGAACTTACCACAGGCATTATATGGTACCGTAAAACTTTTAAACTACCTGCCAGTCAAAAGGAGAAAAAAATATTCCTCGAATTCGAAGGGATAAGACAAGCCGGTGATTTTTATCTGAACGGCAAGCACATAGGCCTTCACGAAAATGGCGTAATGGCTTTTGGTTTTGACATCACCGGTCTGGTAAAATTTGCGCCGGAGGAAAACATCCTAGCCGTGCGCCTTGATAATTCCTGGGATTATAAAGAAAAATCTTCAGGGGCACGGTTCCAGTGGAACAACAACAATTTTAACGCAAACTATGGTGGAATTCCAAAAAACACCTACCTGCATGTAACCGATAAACTTTACCAGACATTGCCTTTATACTCAAACCTCAAAACCAAAGGTGTTTATGTCTATGTCGGCGATTTCGATATTAAAGGTAAAAGCGCCACCATAACCATCGAACCGGAAATAACTAACGAATTCAACTTAATGAAAGAAGTACAGTTGGAGGTAATCATTGAAGACAAAGACGGCACTGAAATCGGTCGTTTTCAAAGCCAGAACGTTACAATTAATCCCGGTGAGACCAAAACTTTAAAAGCATCTGAAGAAATCAGTGGCCTTGAATTCTGGAGCTGGGGATACGGTTACCTTTACAATGTGTATACTGTTTTAAAGGTTGACGGAAAAGCAGTTGACGTTGTAAAAACACGTACCGGCTTCAGAAAGACAGAATTCAGGGATGGAATGGTGTTTCTCAACGACAGGGTCATACAACTTAAAGGTTATGCACAGCGTACCAGCAACGAATGGCCGGCTTTAGGTATGTCTGTACCACCCTGGATCAGCGACTTCAGCAATAAAATGATGGTATGCAGCAATGCAAACCTCGTTCGTTGGATGCATGTCACCCCCTGGAAACAAGATATTGAATCGTGCGACCGTGTAGGGTTGATACAAGCCATGCCTGCCGGCGATGCCGAAAAAGATGTGTTCGATCGCAGGTGGGAACAGCGGCTCGAACTCATGAGGGATGCAATTGTTTATAACCGCAACAACCCAAGCATCATTTTTTATGAATGCGGCAACGAGTCCATCAACGAAGAACATATGCAACAGATGAAAAACATCAGGGACCAATATGATCCTCACGGTGGCCGGGCAATTGGCTCGCGTGAAATGCTAGATAGCGAGATTGCTGAATATGGCGGCGAAATGCTTTACATCAACAAAAGCGCCGACATACCCATGTGGGCCATGGAATATATGCGCGACGAGGCATTAAGGAAATACTGGGATGAATTTTCATATCCCTTCCATAAAAATGGCGCCGGCCCTTTATACCGCAACCAGGATGCCAGTGCTTACAACCAAAACCAGGATTTTTATGCAATCGAAGTAATAAGGCGGTGGTACGACTACTGGCGCGAACGCCCCGGTACGGGAAAAAGGGTGAGTTCAGGCGGGGCCAATATCATTTTCTCCGATTCCAACACCCACTTTAGGGGTGAGGAAAACTACCGCCGCAGCGGCGAAACCGATGCAATGCGTATCCCCAAAGATGCCCTTTTTGCCCACAAGGTTATGTGGGACGGATGGGTAGATAATGAAAATCCCGGCATACACATTATAGGTCATTGGAATTACAGCGATACGGTGACGAAAAACATTTATGTTGTCTCATCCTGCGATAAAGTTGAACTTCTAATCAACGGCAAATCACAAGGCTTTGGCAAAAAGGATTATCGTTTTCTTTATACCTTTAAAAATATCCGGTGGCAAGCCGGTACCCTTGAAGCAAAAGGTTATGATAAGAACGTTACACTGCTGTGCTCGGATTCAAAAATTACAGCAGGCAATCCAGCAGCAGTTAAACTTACATTGCATACTTCCCCCGAAGGATTTATGGCAGATGGCGCCGACGTGGCACTCGTTGACATTGAAGTGGTTGATACCAGGGGTAATCGCTGCCCTTTGGCCAATAACATGATACATTTTAAGCTTGATGGCCCGGCTGAATGGAGAGGCGGAATTGCACAGGGACCGGATAACTACATTCTGTCAAAAAATCTACCCGTTGAATGCGGTATTAACCGGGTAATCATCCGTTCTGTAAACAAAGCCGGAAAAATTTCACTTACTGCACTTTCAGACGGACTGGCACCTGCTGTTTTAACCTTTAAAACCATAGCTGTTAATTCAAAAGACGGACTGTCCGGGTTTATTGCAGGTGAAAAACAACCGCTATACCTCAAGCGGGGGCCAACGCCCGGTAACCCGTCATTTAAGGTTTCAAGAATCCCGGTCGGGATTAAAACTGCCAATGCTGGTGCAAAACCTGAAGAGGCTTACAAAAGCTTTGATGACAACGAACTTACCGAATGGGTCAACGATGGCAAGGTCTCGACAGGATGGATCGAATACCACCTGGAACGGGAAACAGAAATCAATGAAATATGCCTGAAACTCACCGGATGGAGATCGAGAAGCTACCCGTTAAAAATAACAGTCGGCAACGAAGTTGTATACAATGACATCACAAAACGCAGCCTCGGATATATCACAATTCCCTTTAATCCTGTGACAGGTGATAAGGTAAGGATCGAACTCATCGGAGCTGGTATTGAGGAAGACGCCTTTGATAATATCGTAGAAATAACAGGGCAAAAGGAACTTGACCTCTTTCGTGAGCACGAAGTTGATTATTCAGGGCAATTAAGAATTGTAGAAGTAGAGATTTATGAAAAAACCGGTATATAAATCTCATTATATGCGAATTGCCTGCAAATCATTTTTCAGGCTTTGTACCAGGGTAGTATTTTTTAAGTTTTTTGTTTAACTGGTAATATTTTAAAATCCCGAAAATCAGCAGAAATACACTTGACAAAAGAGACAGGTATCCCAGCCAGACAATGTTTTCAAAATCTCTCAGTTGTATAAATGCTATTCCTCCAAGTATCAGGTAAAGCGATGTTCTGATATATGCAAACAATGTTCTCTCGTTTGCGAGTCTTGTACGCTCCAGGGCAAGGTAATCACGAAGAATGATTTTCTCAGTATTTTTAAAGTCAACATCCCATATAAAATTTTTCATGTCATACAATTATGTTGATAATCTTTTATCTGACTTGCTCAGACTAATAATAAATTAGTAAATTAGAGATAAATAAAATTAACCGGTTATCGTCTTTAAATATAATTCAATTTATAATTTTAACCATACTTAAAATCCGCTAATTATGAAAAAGTTAACAATCATTATGTTGCTGGTATTGTTTTTTGCGTTTAATACCACTGCCCAGCTTGAAATCTATAATTACAACAAACAAACCTCATTCAGGGGAGAATGGATTAAGGATATTTTTAAAGATTCCGATGGAAATATCTGGTTTGGTGATAATACCGGAAATGGTATCATGAAATATAACGGCACATCCTGGCAAAGTTATAATTCTGTTATTGGACTGCCTGACTACGTTAGGGCAATAGCTGAAGACAATGATGGTAACATCTGGTTTGGCAGCGTTGATGGCGCGTATAAATTCGATGGCCAGTCAGGGGTAACCAAATTTACCACCACTGATGGATTGCCGGCAGCAGACATAAAAGATATTATGGTTGACCATGAAGGTAATCTCTGGTTTGCTACCTATTCGGGATTGTGCAAATTTAATGGTACAACCTGGGTCACCTATACCACCACCGATGGTTTGGTTAGTAATTTTATCTCAACATTGTTTCAGGACAATACGAACCGTATCTGGATAGGAACATTGCAGGGAGTAAGTAAATTGCAGGGATCATTTGTAAATTACACTACAACCGATGGTCTGCCTGACAATGCCATCAGCTCTATTACACAAGACCTGGACGGCAACATATGGTTCGGGACTTCAAACGGCGCTGCAAGCTTTAACGAAACAACATTTACCATCTATACCACCGCCGACGGCCTTTCTTCAAATAGCATATCACAGGTATATGCCGACAGTAAAGGCTATATCTGGTTTACTTCCTATACCCCAAACGGAGGCCTTACAAAATATGATGGCACCTCCTGGCCAACCTACACCACTGTTCATGGGCTTATTAGCAATTTTACCGATTGTGTGGAAGAAGATGATGAAGGCAATATATGGATTGGCACCGGAAACGGAATCAGTAAACTAAGGCCTGATTCATGGAAATTCCTTACCATTCTTGATGGACTGCCCCATATGACAGTTTTTGATATTATGGGCGACAGCAAAGGCCGTAAATGGATGGCCACCTATGGAGGACTCGCTAAAATAACTGACAACATTTTTAATTATACCACTGCCAACGGACTACCAAACAACCAGTGTTATGCAGTTAAAGAGGATGCTGAAGGAAACACCTGGCTGGCAACGCTTTCAGGAACAGTGAAGATACTTGAAGATACCCTTTACATCTATAATACAGATAGCGGCTTGATAAATAACAATGTATACGATATCGTCATCGCGCCTGATGCAATATGGTTTATCACGCTGGGTGGTGTGAGCAAATGGACTGGTGAACAATGGACCAATTTCACCACTTCAAACGGATTGGCCTCAAACAGCAATTTCTGCGGATTGCTTGATAAAACCGGGAAATTATGGGTGGGTTCTCTCGATAACGGGATTAGCCGGTTTGACGGAACCCTTTGGGTGCATTACAACATTGGAAATGGATTTATAAATAATACCATCTGGGAAATCTTTGAAGATACCGATGGAAATATATGGATTGGGACAGACGGTGGTGTTGCAAAATACAACGGATCAACCTGGGAAAATTTTACAATAGCCGATGGTTTGCCCGATAATGCCGTGATGTCTATCGAACAGGATGATCACGGTATTATGTGGTTTGGTTCAGACAGCAGTAAGATCACACTTTACAACGGCACCACTTTCAATGTATATTCTGCAGTTTCGCAGATACCAGATGTTCAAACATGGTGTATTCAGGAAATCAATGACACAATTTATGCAGGCAGCGATTATGGTGTTGTATCATACAGCTACAAAACTGCATGGACCAATTATGTGAAAAGCGGTATGACAAGTGATACCATCCAGGCATTAATTACCGATAAAGAAGATAATATTTGGTTAGGAACCTGGGGCAGGGGTATTTCAAAATACAATGGTAAGAACTGGATCAACCTAGATGAATCCGGAGGCCTGGCAGGTAACAATGTTTATGATCTTACCCAGGATAATGAAGGCAATATCTGGGTAGCTTCCTCATCAGGCGGAGTAACTAAAATATCAGGTTCAGCATTGACAAAATATTCAGGTACAGATGGTTTGACAGGTTCAGTATGGTACACCATAACAACAGATATTGATTCAAATATCTGGATAGGTTCGAATGCAGGATTAAATAAATATGATGGTGCCAGCTTCAGCAGTTTCACCATAACCGACGGATTACCAGGTAACCATGTTACAGCAATACTTCCCGCGAGTAATGGTGATTTATGGATTGGCACTGTTTCAGGCAGCGGGGCTGCAAAATACAATGGCATTTCATGGGAAATATTTGGCACTGCCAACGGACTTATCAATAATAATGTCAATGACATTATAGAAGATTCCAAAGGAAATATATGGTTTGCTACTTTTGCAGGAGTTTCAGAATTTGATGGGGAAAGCTGGACAAACTACCCGTCAAATATTTATTTCGAAAATACATCTTTATGGTCGTTGCTCGAAGACGAAATGGGAAATATCTGGGCCTGCTCATGGGGCAAAGGCGCTTTCATTTTCAATGGCCGGCATTGGGTAAGATTACAACAATCTGATGGTATTGCCGGAAACGATGTTTGGGATGCTGCCATGCAAAACGATAGCACAGTATGGCTTGCAACATATGGTACCGGTATATCTTCTGTATTCAGAAATACCATTCGCATTGACAGTGTTACATTTACCCCCAATATCTGCCATAACGATTCTTCCGGGGGTATCCGTATTTACGCACATCCCGAAGAAACAATAAAATATTCTGCTGACCGCATTCTGTTTACTTCTTCCGGAATTTTCAGCAAGCTAACACCGGGAGATTATGTTCCGGCAATCACCAACGGTTTTGATACCATTTCTTCTGTCCCTATACATCTCGAAAATCCTGAACCTTTGATTGTTGAACTGGGCAACGATACTACTATATGTGAAGGAAACAATATAACTTTCTCTGCCCCCTTTGCATGGTGGTACGAATGGAGCAATGGTATCTCTGGCGAAAGGGAGATTATCGTATCTGAAGCCGGGACATACAGTGTAATCGTAAATAACCAGGCCGGATGTAAAGGTTATGATACCATAAACCTTGAAGTTCAGGCATTGCCTGTGGTTAATCTTGGAAACGACACTGCTATCTGCGCGGGTGAAAGGATTTTACTGACTGCACCGGTATCTGTTGCCTACGAGTGGAGCAATGGAAGTACTGCCCGGGAAATTGCTGTAAACCAGCAGGGAATCTACAGCGTAACAGTTACAGATGATTTTGGATGCAACGGTTCTGACGAAATACAGATAACGGTAAATGCATTACCGGTTATTAACCTTGGTGAAGATCAATCACTTGGAAATGATGAAAACCTTACCCTTAACGCGGGGGAAGGATTTGTATCATATATTTGGAGTACCGGTACCAGTGAACAATCATACCTGGTAAACGGTGCTTCAATAACCAAAGACACCGTGTTCTGGGTTGTGGTCACCGATCAGAACGAATGTAGCGGAAGCGATTCCATCAGAATCTTTAATCCTATTGAAGATTTTATTTCTGATGAAAATATCTCAGGTATTTACAAGCTCTATCCAAACCCTGCCCATGACAAAATAACGATAACCTGCGAAGAAGGGGCAATTTTAAAACAAATAGAGCTGTTCGACACCCAGGGGAAACTATGTAAACTTTTAAATATTAAAGGAATAACTGATATTTATACCCTTGATATTGTTGATCTGGCAGCCGGAAAATATATCCTGGTTTTACATGGTATTAATAGTGTAAAATTTTGCGGTTTAATTAAAAAATAAATTTATTTCAATAGAACATAAAACCTGTCTGCGGATATTCCCGGACAGGTTTTTTCAATGCTTTTTGAAAAGCCAACATTTTAAATTACATTTGCGGCTTAATAATTTGCGGGGTGGGAGTTACAGGTTTCTGCCTTAAGTTCAATAAAACCCGGAACCCGAAACCCTGAACTCATAATAAAAATATATGGCCAACGACGACATTTTCAAAAAAATTATCGCTCACTGCAAAGAATATGGTTTTATTTTTCCTTCAAGTGAAATTTACGATGGATTGGGTGCAGTATACGATTACGGGCAGAATGGCGCCGAGCTGAAAAACAACATCAAGCAATACTGGTGGAAAGCCATGGTGCAGATGAATGAAAACATCGTTGGCATTGACTCTGCGATCTTTATGCACCCGCGCATCTGGGAAGCATCGGGCCATGTGGCAGCTTTCCACGATCCGTTGATTGACAATAAGGATTCTAAAAAAAGATACCGTGCCGACCAGCTTATCGAAGAACAGCTTCAGAAAATTGAGGACAAAATTGAAAAAGAGGTTGAAAAAGCGGCTGCCCGTTTTGGCGATAAATTTGATGAAAGACTCTTCAGGGAGACCAATCCGCGCGTTACAGAAAATGTTGCAAAGTACAACGAATTGAAGAACAGGTTTGTAAAAGCACTTGAAAATGAAGATCTTGCCGAAATCAAACAGGTTATCATTGACAATAACATAGTCTGCCCCGTTTCAGGTACCGCTAACTGGACCGATGTACGTCAGTTTAACCTCATGTTCAGTACTCAGTTGGGATCGGTGAGCGAGGAAACAAATACCATTTATCTTCGGCCTGAAACCGCACAGGGTATTTTTGTTAATTATCTGAATGTTCAGAAAACAGGTAGGATGAAAATTCCATTCGGGATTGCCCAGATCGGAAAGGCTTTCCGTAACGAAATAGTTGCCCGCCAGTGGATTATGCGCATGCGTGAGTTTGAACAGATGGAGATGCAGTTCTTCATTCGTCCCGGTAGTGAAATGGAGTGGTACGAATACTGGAAGGAAAAACGCATAAAATGGCACAAGGCGCTTGACATGGGAGATGAAAACTACCGCTTTCACGATCATGACAAACTTGCCCACTATGCCAATGCCGCAGCCGATATAGAGTTCAGGTTCCCCATCGGATTCAAAGAGGTGGAAGGCATTCACTCCAGAACCAATTTCGACCTTGGTAACCATGAAAAGTTCTCCGGTAAAAAAATACAGTATTTCGATCCCGATACCAACGAGGGATACACACCATACGTTATCGAAACATCTATAGGCGTTGACAGGATGTTTTTTACTATTATAGCCAATGCCTATACCGAAGAAAAAGTAGAACGCGAAGGCAGCGCCAAAGAAGATCGTATTGTCTTAAAACTACCCCCTGCCCTTGCCCCTGTTAAACTTGCAGTTTTACCCCTCACCAAAAAAGACAGTCTCCCCGAAAAAGCCCGTGAGATCATGGACAGACTGAAATTCGATTTCAACTGCCAGTACGAAGAAAAGGACTCCATCGGGCGCAGATACCGCCGTCAGGATGCTATTGGCACCCCGTTCTGTATTACCATTGACCATCAGTCGCTCGCAGATAATACCGTTACCATTCGCTATCGCGATTCAATGGAACAGGAAAGGGTTTCAATAGATCGCCTGCCGCAAATTATGGATGAAAAAGTAAGTATGAGAAAACTACTGGAAAAATTGTGAATATCACTTTCAGTCAGTTTTTTACCTCCATTATTTACAGTTTTGTCAAAAATTTTAAAGGACAAACGATCTTTTTTATACATTTGATTATTTCGAACCTTTTTAGAAAGATTTTATATAACCATTCAAATTCAATAAATAACAACATTTAAACTTTTTTCACTATTTTTCGTATCGGTTTACATTAATTTCAACTAATCAGTTACACCATGAAAAAACTAATTTCAACCATTATCCTGCTTCTCGTTATTTTATCCTGTGAAAAGAAAGAATCCGGAAATCTTACCGGGAATATATCTTTTAGCATAAATGGCACCTCGCTTCTTAAAAACACTTCATGTGATATTTCAGAAGTAACTAAAATAATTGTTAGTATTGAAAATGAGAATGGTGAAAAAGTCCATGAAATGCTTTCAATCAATCTTTATAAATTCAACAATAGTTTTATCAGTGAACCTATTGCACTCAAACCGGGCAATTATAAACTAACCACATTTTTTGCAGTAGATAGTGATGATCAGATTATTTATCTTACACCAAGAGAAGATTCTGAATTGGCTTACCTGGTTACTGATCCTTTGCCAGTAATCTTTTCTGTGATTAAGGACGAAACAACAAAAGTTGGCGTTGAAGTAATTGAGGCTTCTTTAGGTGTACCTGAAGATTTTGGCTACGCAACTTTCGAGTTTGGATTAATCAAAACCTTTACCTTTTGTATTTCTGTTTTCGAATTTGTCAATGACTCGACAAACTTTGAACTCACAGGTGCTGAAATTAAAATTGTCTCCGAAGAAAATGAGATTTATTCAGGTATTTTAAGTTCAGTTACCAATAGTATAATCCTTCCTGAAAAAGAGGGATACAAAATTATTTTGAAAAAAGCCGGTTATCAGGATTTTTCATCCGAAATGACACTCTCGGAGATTTCAAATTATAATTGCACTAATGGTTATGATCCATTCATTGTAATCCTTACTAAAAATGCATCCAATATAATAGAGCTACAACCTGGCCCGGAAGACGGGATTGATGCATTAATATGGAATCTTTCTCCAAATGTACCTAGACCATTTTATAAAGAGATATCCTCGGTAACTTGGACTTATGAAGGTTCTTATTCAGTTCAAAGATCTTTATTAAAATTTGATCTTCAATTTATTGATACAAATACTGTTATTAGTCAAGCTTCGCTTCATCTTTATGGGATAACGAGTACCGGAAATGGAACAAGTGAATCATTAACAGGACCAAATACATCTCTACTTTGCAAGGTTACTTCTTATTGGGACGAGAATACTGTTACTTGGAACAACCAACCATCATTTAACCTGACAGATGCTGTTTTACTAGATAGCTGCAATGGTATCACCGATTTTACCATTGATGTTACCAAACAAGTTCAAAATATGATCAGCAATCCCCTTGATAATTATGGATGGATTTTGGTTTTAGTAACTGAAGAATACCACAGAAGAATGATATTGGGTAGTAGCGATAATGATAGTGCTTCTTTAAGACCCAAACTTGTGATACGATTTTGATATATCTAAAGAATTTTTAGTAAACTGATCTAGGCTGTCATAAAAGTCAATTCTCTTGTCATTCTGAACGATAGCGAAGAATCTAAATTGCTGAAATTGACTTCTAAGACAGCTTTTTTTATAGTATTCAATTCAGGAATTCAAAAATACAACTTTATAATAAAATGAAATATGGCCCACACAAATTCAATATCAAATACATAATAAAGTGTATAAAAGTGCTATCCTATCAATCTGATATATATGCGAATTAAGAGTTAAAAATAAGAAATATATAGGCTGCTGCAATACGTCCAAAGACATGGACCAGCAATCCATTAGTTGAACGTACTTTTGACGCTCTTTGAATATCTGTTTTTTCAATAAGCCAATTGAACAAGGATTCGATAGGTTGTCTAACTTTTGAGACAGCAGTTGAGAACAGGTCATTAAAGGCTTTATACATCTGTTTTAAATTATCTGGCATGCCCTTGACCTCCTTGATTGGGGTGAGCATGGTTGAGTTATTTTTTTCTTTAATATCTTTAAAGAACCCTGTATCATTATAGATTTTGTCTCCATAAAAAGTTCTGTTTGTAATCGTGTCCCAGTTTTGTTTAAAAGCATTTAAATCATTCTCTGAAGCCGGTGTTAGAATTATGCTTTCCGGAAAAGGCAAATGTTTGGGGCGGTAATAACCTAATGCATGCAACTTCAATCCATAGTAATACATGCTTTTAGTTGAACAGTAACCCTTGTCAATGAGTTCTTTTGCTACAGAAGCTTTTCGCTTTCCAGAACAGGTAATAATAGGTAATGAGTCTAACACACTGGTATCAACTTGGCAATCTGCAGGACAATTATTGGAAAGTAATACACAAACCAAATGCCTTAAAGCTTCGCTTAATCGGTTTATTCGCATAATGAAGGCTTCATAGCTTGGTAGTAGAGGGAACCAGGAACGAAGGTAATCATTTGCAAAACCATGTATTTGTTTTATCTTTAATCTTTGTTCAGTATGCATAACATAAAGATAAATAGTTAGGACTTCTTGGTCAGTGAACTCAGGCTGATTATTATTACTGAATCGCTGACACGAAAATTTAAGTTCTGAATCATATATATCGCATATATACAAATAGATAGCGATTAACTTAAGTTCTTTTACCTTGGGAATCATCATTATTGACATGTTTTGGTTATGTCATAATATATTGATTCTCAAGGTTTTAACCAAATTTTTTAACTATATTTTATTGACAATCAGTAATTTATATGTTAATAACTATTATTTTTTCAACTCTTAATTCGCAT
>JAFGPL010000233.1 GCA_016936215.1 Bacteroidales bacterium | reverse complement strand
TTGTTTTTTAAATGTTGCGAAAATACAAAAAAATGACTGAATATTGCGACTTATTTAACATTTATTGGGAACTCCGTTCAAGTTGTTTAAAATGATAATTAAGCAGTTACTTTATTATAAAGAAAAGAGTATCTAATTTATTTTTCGTTTAACATGCATTTATATTCTGCTGAAAACCATATCACTCTTAGAAGTAAGGCATCAATGGTTAATTATTTTCTTATCTTTGACCTTTATTTTTCATAACCATGCTGATAAAAATTCATCCCGAAAACCCTTCTGACAGGCAGGTAGAGAGAGTGGTTTCTATGCTGCAGAATTCGGGAATTATTATTTTTCCTACCGATACCGTGTATGGAATGGGATGTGATATCACGAAACAGAAAGCTGTTGAGCGCGTTGCCAAGGTAAAAGGCATAAGGCTTGAAAAGGCAAATTTCTCATTTATTTTTCACGATGTCAGCCATTTATCAGACTATACAAAACCATTCAGCAATGCTGTTTTTAAGCTGATCAAACAATATGTACCAGGACCTTATACTTTTATCCTTGAGGCGAACAGCAATATACCAAAAATCTTCAGGAGCAAAAAAAGGACCATCGGGATAAGGATACCCGAAAACAATATTATCAGGGAAATTGTTAAAGCATTGGGCAATCCCGTGCTTACTACCTCAATTCACGATGAGGATGAAGTTATTGATTATACAACCGACCCGGAACTTATTCATTACCATTATGAAAAATTGGTAGATTGTGTTATAGACGGGGGTTACGGAAACAACCAGCCATCTACTGTTATTGATTGTACCGGTGACGAACCTTTAATTATCAGGCAGGGCATAGGTTTTATTGAATAATACCCCATGAGCCGGTTTTTATAAAAGGGTTATTTTTTCAGCTTTTCCAAAAATGACGGCTGAACAATATCAGTACGGTAAACAGTTCAAGGCGCCCGATGAGCATCAGGAAAGATAAGAACCATTTGCCAACGGAAGGAAAATGCGAAAAATTGAAAACCGGGCCTACATCGCCGATACCCGGACCTATATTTCCAATTGAAGTTACTACTGCACCAAAAGAAGTATCAAGGTCGTATCCCATGAACGAAACGATAATCACACTAATCATTACGATTAATACATAAAAAGAGGCAAAGGCCAGCACGTTGGTCATTGTTTGTGGTGAAATGGCCTGGTTGTTTAACCTTACCGGGATTACCGCGTTGGGGTGTATCAATCGTTTTAATTCAAGCCTGCTGTTTTTAATCAGCAGTACAATCCTCGCAATTTTCATTCCGCCACCTGTAGAGCCTGTTGATCCCCCGAAAAACATTAATGCAAATAATATCACCGAACCAATGGGGACCCATTGCAGGTAATCAGAAGTAACAAAACCAGTGGTTGTAATAATTGAAACAACCTGGAACAGTGCATCACGAAAAGATTTTTCAAGCGGCTGGCTTGTGGTTAATGCAAGAATAACTGCAATAACCACTGCAAAAAATAAAATGAAAAAGGTATATTTCCTGAACTCTTCATCTTTAAAGATGGGTTTGAATTTTAGTTTTAAGGCAAAGTATGAAAGGGTAAAATTTACACCGGCCAGGTACATGAAAAAAATTATCACATATTGTATATAAGGAGAGGAATAATGCGCGATACTTGCATTTTTTGTTGAATATCCGCCTGTTGCAAGTGTGGTGAAAGAATGACAGACTGAGTCGAACAGGTCCATGCCGCCTACAGTAAGCAGTATGATTTCAGCAAGGGTAAAGATCAGGTAGATGCCCCAGAGCCGTTTTGCTGTTTCTTTGATCCTCGGGTGTAGTTTATCAGAAGAGATACCGGGCACTTCGGCAAAAAACAGTTGCATGCCACCAAAACCCAGCACAGGCAATATTACAAGTGTGAGTACAATTATTCCCATACCGCCAAGCCATTGAGTAGTGCTTCTCCACAAAAGCAACCCGTGCGACAATGCCTCGATATCATTCAATATAGATGCCCCGGTAGTGGTAAACCCCGACATCGTTTCAAAAAACGCATCGGTATATGACGGGATCGCGCCGGTAAAATAGAAGGGCAGGGCACCAAAAAATGATGATACTACCCATCCAAGGCTTACGATGATATATCCTTCGCGTGTGCCAATGTCTTTGCTCGATTTTCTGTAAATAAAGAACAATGCGGCACCAACCCCTATGGTAATAAGGCAGGCAAGAGTAATCTGCCAGAAATCAGGTTCTTTGTATATCAGTGACACCGGCACCGAAAACAACATGAAAAAGCCTTCGATAATCAGAAGTATTCCGAGCACAAAACCAACTATTTTGAGATTGATCATAAAATCAGTTGAAAAATTTACCTATTTTACCAATGGCCGAAGGCAAAGCAAATACAATGACCCGGTCGCCTGGCTGAATAATTGTATAACCGTTTGCAATAAAACTGTTGTCGCTCCTGATGACTCCCCCTATAATTGAATCTTTTGGAAAACCAATCTGGTTAAGTGGTGCTTTGGTTATTTTTGAACCGTCTTTTGCTACATATTCCACTACTTCGGCATCAGTACCGGTAAGGCATTTTACCGAGGTTACCGTTTCACTCGTTGTGAACCTGAAAATACGGCTGGCAGTTATGATCTTTTTGTTGATAATGGTATCTATCCCCATATTTTCAGCGAGTGCAATATAATCTATGTTTTCAACCTCTGCAATGGTCTTTTTGACACCAAGTTTGCTGGCCAGCACGC
The DNA here is from genome assembly GCA_016936215.1 of Bacteroidales bacterium. Taxonomy (GTDB): domain Bacteria; phylum Bacteroidota; class Bacteroidia; order Bacteroidales; family UBA10428; genus JAFGPL01. Next base: position 9,278 of record JAFGPL010000233.1, on the reverse strand, counting down.
TTGACAGGATATTGGTTTCCGTATCACCGGTAACCGCGATAAACGCATCCATGTTTTTAAGGCCTTCCTCCATCAGCAGGTTTAAATCTCTGCCGTCGCCATTTATTACAAGGGTATTGTTGAGCATGTTTGAAAGGCGGTAGCTTTTTTCCCGGTTGAGTTCAATTAATTTTACATTATGCTGGTTTCCAAGTTCTTTGGCTGCCAATGTTCCAATCCTGCTGCCACCCAGTATCATTATGTTGTCTATTTCTATCTTTTCTTTGCCCGAGTACTCCATTAATTCCGGTACACCTTCGTTATTGGAGATTACATAAATTATATCGTTTGATAGAAATATATCGCTACCCCTTGGTATTATTGTTTTTCCATTACGTGTTATAGCAACAGCCCTGTAATCCTGTTTTTTAAGATCGCGGGCCGTCTCTATTAGTGATTTATTGATGATGGGGGCCTCTTCATCGAGCTTGATAGCAAAAAGGGTAAGCTTTCCTCCGTCAAAATCAACAAGGTCTGTGCTGCCTGTCTGTTCAAGCAGGCTGATGAGTTCCCGCGAGGCTATTTTTTCGGGATAGATCATGTAATCCACACCCAGGTTGGTAAAGAACTCGATATATTTTGGAAACAAGTATTCCTGGTTATCAATCCTCGCGATGGTTTTCTTTACACCAAGTTTTTTGCCCAGAATCGAAGTGGTGATATTGGTGTCTTCAGAGGTTGTTACAGAAATCAGCAGGTCTGAACGTTTAATGTCACAGTCTGTAAGCAGGCTTATGGAAGTAGAAGATCCTGCCCGTGTCATTACATCGAGATTGGAGGCAATCCGTTTGAGCTTTTCTTCATCCGGATCTACCAATATAATATCATGATTTTCCTGGCTTAACATTTTTGCAAGGTGAGAACCAACCTCGCCAGCCCCGGCTATAATTATTCGCATTTTTGTCCAATAAAAAACACGACAAAATAAGTCATAATCTCAATAATAATAAAGAACTTTCGACATTTTTTAATTCTGGTCGTAATTACCTTAAATCTGCAAGTTAATACTATCGCACTCAGAATGACAAATTAACTTGCGGATTTAAGGAATTCAATAACATTTAATCTGAAGGCTCCTGCACCTGCAACCAAATGGACCTTAAAAGAGGAGTCAGTTTCATGAGCATGCCATCCCTTGTAAAAGCGCCTGTTATTCGAGGGATCAACCACCAGCCAATCTGCAATGTATCGTGCTTCTATATGCCCGGGGTCATTTATGACATTATTGGCCAGCACTATACAGTTTACTTTTAATGGAGTGGGAGGTAGAGTGTTTTCGCCAACATGGTGGTAATGCAATACGCCGGTAAACCTTCCGTTTACAAAATAAATGCTGTTTTTTGCATTAAAAACATACATATTTTTGAGGGATAACCGGTCTGCCTGACACTTAAAATTGTAATTCTCAATTTGTTTTATACCGTTTTTCACAATAAAGTTTTTTATACTGAAATGCTCAGCAAGGTCTTCCTTTTGTTCAAGATCAGTAATAAACACCGCTGTTCTTCCGTCAACCAAAGAGATTACTGTTTTGTTGGTGATATTGAAGACAACCATCTGGCACTGGTTTTCAATTTTTATTATATGCAACAGATGAAGTAACAGGAATGTTAATGAAAAAGACAGGGAGCAGATTAACCATTTTCCTTTTTTCTTTATCAGGTAAAGGGTAAAAGCAATTAGTATCAAAAAGTACAAGGCAACCTGGACTGCAGAAATATCAATATTTTCAATCATTGAAAACGAGACACCCTGAATTTTGAAAATAAGGTAGTTCTGGACTGTTAATATGAAATTCAAAATTTTGCCGAAGAACAGGTAAGGCAACTGCATATAGTGCAGAATTACCAGCAAAACTGCACCGTAGATGATGATGGCTGCCAATGGAATTACAAAAATATTTGTCAGCCAGAAAAGGGTGGGGAAATAATGAAAATACCCTATAGTCAAAGGTGCTGTAGCCAACTGTGCTGCCAGCGATACTGAGACAAGCTGCCACAGATAGTCTGGAGCCCGGTTTCTGATATACAACAGGTTATATATCTTTGGCTGAAAATACACGATACCTGTCACAGCCAGAAAAGAGAGCTGAAATCCCACATCGGCTATCTGAAAAGGATTGAAGAGCAGTAGGACAAACGCGGAAAACGCAATATTATTATATATTTCCGGTGGTTTTTTGAGTGTTTTACCAATCTGAATTACCATGAACATAAAAGCAGCCCTTGACACAGATGGGCTGAATCCTGCAATGGCAGCAAAAGACCACAAACATAGAATTATGATAATTGTGCATGGAATTTTTCCCCACCTGTTTCTTCTCAAAAAAAACAGCAACCGGCTGGTAAGAATATATATTATTCCCACGTGCAGGCCCGATACAGCAAGTATATGCATAGCCCCCGAGGCAGCATAGTATTGCGTGATTTCATCCGAAAGCTGATCTTTGTTACCAAGCGTAAGCGCCGATAAAACAGCAAGTTCATCACCCCTGATTCCGCATTTGCCGTATATCTCAAATAGTTTTTCCCTTATCGCTGCTGCAATGGCAAAAGGACTGTTTTTAAAATCTGTTTTTTCCCATGAACTGCTTTTTATATAAGTTGTGAGGCAAACATTTTTCCATTGCATCCTTTTTTTATAATTGAACTCATGAGGGTTTGTCGGGCCTGGTATCTCCTTTAAGTATGTTTTCGCCAGTATTACATCACCTACCCTTAGTTTTTTTGAACGGTCGTCTTTTTCAAAATATGCGGTGACCCTGAACCTTTCTTTAATGACTGAGCCTGACATAATGATATTTACACGCAGCAATGTCCCGATGGATTTTTCTTTTTCTACAACAGGCTTGATTACTTCAGCCTGAATTATTGCTTCTGTATTGCTGTATCTTAAAACATCTTTGTTTTTGTGGACGTTTATATTGGCAAATGCCATTCCCGAAACAATGAATACAACGTTAAATAGAATTCCGTACAACCATCTTAAACCAAAGGCCGAATTGTAAAAGTGAACAAAAATAAGGGTTCCTGAAAGGATAAGCAGCATAATGACCATGAATGTTTCGGAGAGCATAAAATGAATGCCGGTAAGAATTCCTGTGATAAAAGGAATGATTATCCTGATGAACGGGTAATGCCTTAAAAGGTGCAAAAATTGCATATAAGATGGCCTTAATTAGTTCAGCGATTTAAAGATATGCAAATTTTGTTTCAGAATATATACATAATTATAAATACATAAAGATTTCCTTTAATATATTTGTTTTCAGTCCCGTAATTGTAATTCCGTAATTTTGTTTTAGAAAATTCCACAGGTTGATATTTCTTTTTTGTAATATGGATGAAGTGTATGAATAATAATTTTTATTGGTAAATTTGTGCTTCAAAAAAAAGAAATTTAAGGTTATAACATTTAAAAAAAGCATTATGGTTGATTTAAAAACGAAATACCTGGGTTTGGAACTTAAGAACCCGGTAATCTTAGGTGCAAGCAACCTTGTTACCAATCTTGATAATATTAAAAGGGCCGTAGGGGCAGGGGTTGGCGCTGTGGTCTACAAATCACTGTTTGAAGAGCAAATACAGCTTGAAGCCGCCCAGCTTGATGATGCTATGGATGAATACAGTGAGCGCAATGCCGAAATGGTCAGTCTTTTTCCAAACCTTCAGCACGCTGGCCCGGAAGAACACCTGCTGAACCTGAGAAAAGTAAAGGAAAGTATTGACGTTCCTTTAATTGCCAGCCTTAATGCGATATACAAGGAAACATGGATTGAGTATGCACAACTTATTGAACAGACAGGGGTAGATGCCCTTGAACTCAATTTCTATGCTGTACCCAGGGAAATGGAGTTGGATGGAAGGAAAATCAATGAGATGCAGGTCGAGGTTTTGAAAGCTGTTAAAGCTAAAGTGAAAATTCCTGTAAGCGTTAAGTTGAGCCCCTTCTATGCCAATCCCCTGAATGTTATCGGACTGCTTGACAAGGCCGGTGCCGATGGTTTTGTGTTATTTAACAGGATGTTTCAGCCCGATATTGATATTGAAAAAGAAGAGCATTTTGCCCCGTACAGCCTCAGCCAGCCCGATGACAACAGGCTTGCACTGCGCTTTGCCGGCCTGCTGTATGGCAATTTAAAGGCAAATATCTGCAGCAATACCGGCATTTATACCGGTGGTGATGTGGTAAAGATGATACTTGCAGGTGCTGATTGTGTTCAGGTTGTAAGTACAGTTTATAAGAATAAAATTGAAGTGGTTAAAACCATTGTGGATGATATTCAGAAATGGATGGAGAAAAAAGGATACAGCAAGTTGACTGAATTCAGGGGTAAACTTTCCAATAAGAAAATCAACGATCCTTTTGTTTACAAGAGGGCACAGTATATTGACCTTTTGCTCAAATCGGAAGAAATATTCAAAAAATACCCGATGGTATAAAGATGTTAAGATAGGCTGGGTAACAAGTCAGTCTTTTAGCAAGTTATTTTGAAACCGTCATTGCCAAACCGATTTATCGGTTTGGCAATGACGGTTTCAATTTGGGTCCTTTATATACAACCTCTTAAGCAGTACCTGCTTTACTCAATACTAACTGCAACCTCAGCAGCCAATTGTTCCGCCAGGTTTTGAACATAATTTTTGAAATATGTTGAATCGGTAAACCCGGGATCAGACAATTCCCATGCCCCTATTGCGTAATAATCAACAGGTTTGTTTTCGGTAATTTTCAATTTCCCGAAAAATGTATTTGAAAGAGGACCTTCTTTTGGCGCCTCGCCATGACCAAGATATGCATCACGCGGAAGAATAAGCGCAAGGCCGAGGTACCAGACTTTGTCGTAAGTTTGTTTATCATGGGTGTAAAGTATTACATACTTGTCATTAACGGCTAATTCTGACAATGCATGATCGGTGTTACTGTTTACCAGTCCGACAAGTAAAGCCTCATCACCCTGAAGCCCTGATATTTTAACACTGTTTTTAAAGGCATACATACCCGACCAGATGCTGGTTGTTTCATATGCCTGGTAAATCCTCCCGTTTGCCTTCCAGTTATTGTAACTGAAGTGCATGGCGGTATGTACCGGTCCTTCGGTCATAATGTTGAATACTGTTTCTTCAATATTGTTTAATGTATCATCGTTGGTGATGCCAAGCCTGCAGATTCTGTCACCGGCAATCAATCCGAAGCCGCCAATGCCTACGGCATTGCCAACAGCCAGCACATCCCTTCCCCAATCGGCCATTACATGGTAATTGTCTTCTACTTCGCCCTTTTGGTTTACGCCAACAGTATCGGGGGTTATGTACGATGCTTTTTTACCGTAAAGGTCTTTAGAGTTACGGCCATCGAAATAGTGCCTGAACCCTACTTTGTCATTTTCCCACATGGGCCCGTCGGTCTGGTAGGGCTGATAACGTAATGCCCTGTGAACTTTGTCTGCATAGAGTGTATCGCTGGTTTTTGCAACAACAGGAGTTTCTCTTGATGACCGTTTGCCAAACCTCACACTTGTACGCACAGGGTATTCGGGTTGTGTTTTTACCCATTTCAGTTCCAACTGCAAGCTGTCCTGGGCTGCAATATCAACCACGAAGAAGAGCTGGTCCCATTGCCCGTCACCGTCAAGGTCGTCAAGCTGTGAAGCAACAGTGTCACCGTTTTCCCTGGTAAGCAATGGATAAAGAACCGTCCCCTCTTTTACAATCAAGGAATCTCTAACCAGGATGACGGGCTTGTCTTTTAGTTGTACTGATGTTTTGTTGGCAACAGTAATTTTTTGCTTTAGGCTTTCACCTGTTCCGCAGGAAATGAACAAAGTGATAATAATCAGAAATCGGAATGCGGTTTCAAGATGTTTCATAGTTTTTTCGGTTATTATATTTAAAGAATTGATACAAATTTACAAATCAGAACATGAAATTCCTATCGTGAGAAGAATGATTCAAGTAGAAGTGGATAATTCAAGGGAAAATAGGAACAGAAGTCAATGGTTATCAGTTGAAAAATGGAAATTCAAACAGTTGCTGGCCTCATTCCCTTATCATTCTTAGTTCAACATCCCCGATACCTCCAAAAATGTCAATATGAAGCGTTTCTTTTGTATTGCCGAATGATGCATTGGTATAGGAGTTGCCGTTTTTTTCAAATCCCGGGGTGAAAATATTTGCCAGTAAACCGGTGATTTCAACTTGAGCGCCTGTAGTTTCGGGAATTAATAATAACAATTCACCTGCCCCACCGGTAATACTTGCACGCAGGTTGTCGTTCCATTTACCGGTAAGGTCTAAGGTTACTTTTCCAGCTATTGCTTTAATATTTAAATCAGTTATGGAAGTATTCCTCAGATTAATTTCAACATCACCCGCAACCATTTGAAAATCGAGCCTGTTGAGCATGCTTTCGGCAAGGTTTATTTTACCTTCACCAGCCACCATTTTAATATACAATTCGGTTGGGATGTTTTTATTCAGCTTAAGGTCCCACACGTTATTATCAGAGGAATCAAACCTTTTGGTATTGTCCGGTTCTTTTGAAATGATCCTGAGAAAACCTGTCTTGTTTTCTTCATGATAAGTTATTACGGGTTTAAGTTCATCTCTCGGAAAATTGTAATCGCCGGAATACAGTTTATTAATGGTTTCAGATTTTATATTCAGGGTGCCGCTTAAGAAATTGATCTCGGTTTTTACTTCATCAATTTTCCGGCATTTTAAACCTGGTTCTTTTTTTATATCATCGTTATAGAGGTGTTTTGTTGCAAGTAATGTGATAATTGCAAAGACAGCCAGCACTGCTGAAAGCGGTAACAGCTTATTCATAACAGGTAGTTTTATGTTGGTTAAAACTATGACGGTTAGCTTGACCAATAGTTACAGCAATAACCGGATTAATTAGTGTCTGTCTTTAAAGTCCGCATACTTCGTAGCGCTTGTCCTTAAAAAGGTCATTTACCTCAGTAAACTCCCTTTTTTCGGACTTCGCGCGCCTCGTCTGCGAACTTTAAAGATCAGCCACAAGACTTTAAGGACAGGGCAAAGACTAAATATTAAATTCAGTATTTGGTAAGAAATAATATTTTGAATAAGTTCCTAAAAAACAGCGTGTTGCTAAAGCCCTCCTTACAGGAGGGTTTGGGAGGTCAGTACGCAATAATCATAATCCTGAAAAAAAGATTTATGCAAAAGGTTAACTTGATTAGACAAATATGCCCCCTAAATCCCCTATAAGGGGACTTGCACGCTGCCAAAATTGTATCCTATTCAGGATTTGGTAAGAAATAATATTTTGAATTAGTTCCTAAAAAACAGCGTGTTGTTAAAGCCCTCCTCACAGGAGGGTTTGGGAGGTCAGTACGCAATAATCATAATCCTGAAAAAAAGATTTATGCAAAAGGTTAACTTGATTAGACAAATACGACCCCTAAATCCCCTCTAAGGGGACTTGCCCGCTGCCAAATCATTGCATTGTATTCTATTAAGAATTTGGAAAAAATATTATTATGCACAAAATCCTAAAAAATAGCGTGTTGCTAAAGCCCTCCTTACAGGAGGGTTTGGGAGGTCAGTATGCAATATACAAAAACCCCGAAATAATGATTAATGTAAAATATTTATTAACTATTTATACTGGCGCTTTTTGTCGTATGTGTTTTCCTGCTTAGGTTTTGCACGGTCTACAACTACTTTCATGCCCCTGAATTTTACCTTTCTGAATGCACTAAAAATTTCATTTTCATCACTTTGTCCTATTTCAAAAAACGAGAATTTTTTAAGGATCTCTATTTTCCCGATTTTTACATATTTTCCAGGTAACTGTTTGTTTATCAATTCAATTAAATCCGATTTATTTACCTTGTCCTGGGATCCGAGGTTGATAAAAACCCGGGACATTTTTCTAAATACATTTCTGTCTTCTTTGGTATATTTTTCAGTAACATTCAGGTCGGGGGCATTACCATATATCGAGAGGAATCTGTTAAATTCCACCGAGACGAAATGGTTAATCAGGTCTTCGCGGCTTAGCCAGGCAAGCTTTTTGTATATTACCGGCAGGTATTCCTCCAGTTTAGGCTGGTTCAGTTCAGTTTTTTCAACTCTGTCTATCAGGTTAAAAAGTTGTTTTTCACAGATTTCTTTTCCGGTAGGCACCATTTTTTGTTCAAACTTTTTACCCGTGAGTCTCTCGATTGTTTGCAGCTTGCTTTTTTCTTTAAGGTGTATAAAAGAAACAGAAATACCTTTTTTTCCTGCCCTTCCCGTACGGCCGCTCCGATGTATATAAACTTCGGGGTCATCGGGAAGGTTGTAGTTTATAACATGCGTGAGGTCGTTTACATCAAGTCCGCGTGCGGCAACATCGGTGGCAACAAGTAATTGCAGGTGCCTGATCCTGAAGCGCGTCATCACCTGGTCGCGCTGAGCCTGAGACAGGTCGCCGTGCAGGGCATCTGCATTATAACCGTCTTTAATGAGTTTTTCTGCTATCTCTTTGGTTTCGCTCCGGGTACGGCAAAAAACTATTCCATAACTGTCAGGATGAATATCGGCAATGCGCTTCAAAGCCTGATACCTGTCTTTTGAATGTACCATGTAGTAAATATGGTGCACATTTTCAGCCCCCGAATTTCTCTTGCCGACTCCAATCTCCTCGGGATCGGTCATATATTTTTTAGCAATTTTTGAAATTTCAGGCGGCATGGTGGCAGAAAACAGAAGGGTTTGCTTTTTGTCGGGAGTGGAAGCGAGTATTGCTTCAAGGTCGTCTTTGAAACCCATCGAAAGCATTTCATCGGCTTCATCAAGCACCAGCCATTTGATTTTTGATATTTTTAGTTTTTTACGGTTAAGGATGTCAAGCATTCTTCCGGGAGTTCCCACAACAATATGTGCATTGTCTTTCAGTTCTTTTATCTGTTTTTCTATTGAAGCGCCCCCGTATACCGGTACAACATTGATTTTACCGAGGTGTTTTGAAAAGTTTTTCAGGTCGCCTGTAATCTGGATACACAATTCCCGGGTAGGACAGAGGACCAATGCCTGTGTTTCGTTTATGCCGGTATCAATCTGTTGTATCATGGGTAACCCGAATGCGGCTGTTTTACCGGTGCCGGTTTGCGCATTCGCTATTAAATCGCGGGTTGAATTTAAAATATAGGGAATTGTCTTTTCCTGTATCGGGGTAAGTTCTGTGAATCCGAGTTCTTCTACTGCTTTTAATATTTCCTTGCGCAG
>JAFGPL010000232.1 GCA_016936215.1 Bacteroidales bacterium | reverse complement strand
TGAACCGAAGATTTGCATAATATGATTATCTTTGAAAATAAATTTTATGTATGCAACGACAAATAAACATATCGTATCCAGTTTCTTTGGCTAATTCACTTAAAATGAATGAAAAGGAATTTGTAAATGAGATCAGGATGAGTTCGCTTGTTAAACTCTTTGAACTGGGCAAAATCTCTTCCGGTACAGCTTCTAAGGTGCTTGGAATATCGAGAGTGGATTTTCTCGAATCAGTTTCAAGATACCAGGTTTCACCTTTTGGTTATTCAACGATCGCAGAGATTGATAATGATTTAGCCAATGCCTGAAAAAGTAGTTTCAAATACAACTCCCATAATTTGTCTGTTAAAACTCTCGCGATTAGATTTATTAAAAGAATTATATAAAAAGATTTTTATACCGGAAGCCGTTTATTAGGAAATTAACCATTGTAAAAATTACAAATTTCAATGAAAATCAAATCTTTTTCATGACATTTCTATCTAACTAATCATGATAAATAATTATGTTTTCAAGTAAAAATACTTGAAAACATGAATGATATGGCATTATGGAGGTTAAACATTTTTCTTAAACTTCTTAATATTATCGTTCAAAAAATTATTAACAGATGTTGATAACTCAATTTCATGGGACTAACGCTAAAATGCACGAAATCTGTTCATAATTAAATTGTTATAAAAACATTTTATTTTAGATAAAGAAGTTAATTTAGCTTTTGATTTTTTTCAGATTTTGTATTATAGTAATTAGATAAATATGAAAATAAAAATAGATCCTAATTTAGAGAATGATGTTAATAGGGATTTCTGTATTGAAAAACTCACACAATTTTTAAGCATGAATAAAGAAAATATTCCAAATTATGAAGAAATATCCCTATATTTTGATTATAATATCAATCAACCTTTTTGTATTATCAAATCCACCTTTGATACTTCTGATATTAGTAATTTTATAAATGCGGAATTACATAGAATGAGAAATAATAAGGAGGATGACATTGTAATTGATGATAAGGAAATTGAAATACTCTTGTCAGATGATGAGCTTTTAAGTATACTCAATGTATATAACTACCGTTACCAGAAAGCTTACTTAAACGCCCACAAGACGGGTAAAATAACACTTTATAATATTGGATGGCCAAGAGAAAAACTACGCAGTTATTTAATGTTACGGTATTCAAAACCGGTAAGTCAGAATTTCGCGGAGAATTTACTGGATGTATTATGCAATAAAGGAAAATATATAGACTCTGGTTTTATATTTTGTTGATATGATCCCGTATATACATGTTTTCCCAGAGTTATTGATATATAACTAATTATGTAGTAATTATAATATTAATTTAATTCAATGGTGACCGATAGCAAGAATATATTTAAGTTTTTTATAATTATTAGCATTTCTGCATTATTAATATTAACTATTTATGCTTTTATCATTAACAAAAGTTTTAATTGTTGGAAAGATAGTGGAGTTTTTGGTGATAGTTTTGGGGCATTAAATACATTCTTTTCCGGTTTAGCTTTTATGGGTATATTAATGACCATACTAATTCAACGACAAGATATAAAGAATACATCCATTCAGAATTCAATAGAAAGAATCACTGGTATAATCTATAATCAAATTAACAGGTTAGATAAAGCGATTGAAAATTTTTACATAAAAAGTCAAAAGAAATATGTTGGAAATAGCGCATTTATCTATATAGATTCTAAACTTGAAAATATCTCAACTTATTTAACTACTCCTGATGAAGTTGATTATACAGATGATATACTTAAAAGAAAAGTAAGGAAAAATATGGAATTTCTTTTGTGTTGGCAGAATGAGATATTGAATTTTTCTGTGTCTGCTTACAACTCAGTAAGTATAATAATTAAAATCTATAAAGAATCTAAATTACCATTGGAAATAAGTATTGAATTAAAAGATATTCTTAAAAGTAATTTTGGTTTTATTCATCAGAGAGTAATTAGAGAGATAAACCTAACGATTAATCTGTATCTTAAATTAGCAACATTTGAAGAATCTATGTTCTTTGAAAACACTGATGGATTGACTAAATCAAAAATTTTTTTAGATCCGATAATAAAATTTCTAAAAGAATAATTTATTATGTACCATGCCATTAAAGATGTTAAATCTCATAGTGATTATCTTTTAATATTAACCTTTTCAAACGGAGAGAAAAGACAGTTTGATATGAAGCGATATCTTCAATATGGTATCTTTCAGGAATTAAGGGATAAAGCTTTGTTTAATACTGTAAGGACTTGTTTTGACACCATTGCATGGGATAATGAAGCGGATTTTGATCCGGAAGTTTTATATCAGAAGAGTATTAAAGTTGATTAGTATATTTATCAAAATATATTAATTTAAGTGGGTAAAAATAAACAAACCGATTCTAATGGATTCAATCATAAACTTTCAAAACGCTTCTATATTTCAGGACAACTACCTTGTGCTGTCCGATGTATCTTTTAAAGTTGACAAGGGTGAGTTTGTCTACCTTATCGGCAGGGTAGGCAGCGGTAAAAGCAGCCTTATCAAGACCATCAATGCAGAACTGCCGCTGAAGGAGGGCACAGCAGAAGTGGCCGGCTTTCAGCTCGAAAACCTTAAAACCCGGCAGGTACCCGCACTCAGGCGAAAGCTGGGAATAGTCTTCCAGGATTTTCAGTTGCTCACCGACCGTTCGGTATACGACAACCTGCTGTTTGTGCTTAAAGCCACCGGCTGGAAAAACCAGGCAGAGATGGAAGCGCGTATAAACGAAGTGCTTGAAAAAACCGGTCTTGAACATAAGCACTATAAAATGCCGCACCAGCTTTCTGGCGGCGAACAACAGCGCGTGGTGATAGCCAGGGCATTGCTCAACAACCCCGATATTATACTTGCCGACGAGCCAACCGGAAACCTCGACCCCGAAACATCGGAATCTATTATAAAAATTCTTTTCGAAATAAGCAGTACAGGCAGGGCCGTGGTGATGGCCACACACAACTATACTTTGCTGAAAAAATATAATGCCCGCACCCTTAAATGCGAAAACGGTAAGCTTTCCGAGACCGGGCATACCGAAGAGATTGATTTTACATTGTTGGAGTAAACCATACGAAAAAGATATATTACTTTTTACACCTGAAACAAAAATGGCGGATAAAAAAAAGGTCTGTATGTTGTCATGTCTTCACGGCCTTTATGATGACAGGATTTACTGGAAAGAGGCATTAAGCCTGAAAAAATGCGGGTACGAAGTGATCCATTTGGGTGTTTCAGATGAGAAGTATGATAAAATTTCAGATGAAGGGATTCGTTTGATTTCCATTAAGCGAAAGATATATTTTCAAAATCTGTTTTTGGATAAGATATTTAAAACATTTACTCAAAAGTCCGGTATCTATTCAGAGTTGCTGAAAACTGCCGTAACACTTAAAGCAGATGTATATCATATTCATGATATACAATTAAACAGGATCAGTCATAAACTGAAATCATCACAACATAGTCCCAGAATTATTTATGATGTACATGAGCCTTATGATATTATTGCAAGGTATACATTGAGAGGGACTTTCATTGGCAAAATTTTCTCAAACCTGTATTCTATATATTTAAAATGGTGGGAATTTAAAAAATCTAAATATTCGGATATGATTCTCACCACCGAAGAAAATGTTAATTCAAAATTTCAAAGGATATTTCCTCACAAAAAGGTTGAAATAATTTACAATTACCCCGATTTAAAGAACCTGTTGTCAAAAAAAACAGAAGTGAATAAAATTTTTGATTGTATTTATACAGGCAATATCATGCGACGCAGGGGTGCCATAACGATGCTGGAAACAATCCTTTATTTGAAGAAACAAGGTCAGAATTATAGCTTATTAATTATCGGCGCCATAAATGAGCCAAAACTTGAAATGGAAATGAATGATTTTGTGGCCCGCAATAACCTTAGTGAGCTGATAATCATAAAAAAGTCTGTCCCTTATAAAGAAATTCATCAGTATTATCTTACGTCAAGGATAGGATTGGCCCTTTTTGATGACAATCCGATTTATCATACTATTCTCCCAATAAAGACTTTTGAATACATGGCATTTGGATTGCCTTTAATATGCAGTAATTTTGGTCATATAGCCAATTTTGTTCAAAAAGAAAATGCGGGTGAGTTAGTAGATCCGGGAAATATTCCACAAATTGCGGGTAAAATCAGTTATTTACTCACTCATAAGGAAATAATGGAAACATATAGTAATAACGGGCAGGTAGCAGTAAAAAATAAGTATAATTGGTCCATAATGGAAGAAAAGCTATCAGGGCTCTATTTTTCTTTGTTTAATAAGGAACCAGGCACTTGAATATTATACTGACAAATAATAAAGGATACACATGGAAGATGTATCAGGACAAGTTATGGCTAAGAGGTTATGTCATATTTAACAATTCCGTTCTCAGCATTGCTGAATTATACCAGTTACTTACAACGAAAAAAGAGTTCCCGGAAATTTGCCATCTGCTTAATGAGTTTGATGGTCAATTTGCTATCGTCATAAAAAATAACCATAGTATTTATTTTATCTGTGACCGCTCCCGAACCTTTCCCCTGTTTTATTCAAATAACCTGGTTTGCGACCTTCCACATGACCTTGATGAGATAAAGAATTTTACCCTCAATAAAAATTCTGTAACTGAAATGAGGGGAAATGGATTGGTTTCAGGCCGATATACCCTGGTCAGGGAACTTTTTCAGGTTCAGGCAGGTGAGATAGTTGTGGCTGAAAATGCAAAAATCCACAGGGAATTTTATGCACATCATTTATATCCGAAACCTAAAAAAGTTCATGATTTTAACTCTTATTTAGACAAATTTAAGGAGGTTACCTTAAAGGTTACTGCTAAATATTTGCCCTTACTGGTTAATAAAAAAATATATCTTCCTCTCAGCGGAGGGTATGATTCACGCTTTATAGCATTGATACTAAAGATGATGGGCATTAAGAATGTTACCTGTTTTACTTTTGGCAGGAAAAACCGCGAAGTTGATATTTCGCGAAAAGTTGCCGATAAGCTTGAATTCGACTGGCATTACGTGGAATATAACCAGCAGCTTATCAACGGGTTCCTGGACGATTCTTATTTCAAAGCTTATTACAAGGCCTCTTCAAGCCTCTCGTCCATGTTTTACCTGCAGGAATACTTTGCCGTTAAAGAGCTTTTTAACAAAGGCGTATTGGCTGAACCAGGAATTGTAATTCCCGGACATTCGGGAGATACCATTTCAGGGAGTCACTTTTTTTCCGGAAAATTGGAGCACATTAAAAAGCATCAACTTACTCGACATATGTTAAATACATACTATAATTTCAGCTACCTGCACAAATCTGAAAAAAAAGCTCTTGAAAACCTTCTTCAAAATAAACTCAACGATTACACAACGCTTGTTCCAGGGGTTTGTCCATATAGTTTATATGAAAACTGGCTTCTTAAAGAAAGGCATTCAAAATATATTGTAAATTCTGCCAATGTGTTTAATTTTTTTGGCCACCAAACAATGATGCCTTTATGGGATTCACTTTTTCTTGAATTCTTCAAAAATTTACCATTTTCGTTTAAAACGCGCAAACAGTTCTACAATAAAGCATTAAAAAACCATTTCTTTAGGGATTGGGGTATTGATTTTGAAGACGATATTCAGTCTTCAGGTTTTCAGTATCACTTGCAGTATCTGAAGAATAAATTTAAATTTATGTTGCCCGATTGGTATATCCAAAAATTAAACTATAATAACGACTGGGTCTGTTACAAGGAAGCAACAGATATTCTTACCCGGTCTATTCATTCAGATGACAAAAACTATAGAAAAACAGAAAGAACTTATAACGGATTGATTATTCAATTTTACATTCATAAGTTAAAAGAACAATTAAAAAAAGTTGATAATGAATAATATCTTTTATTTGTTATTATTATCATAAACTTTATATATGCACCTGTTTGATGGTTATAGAAATACAAATATTTCCTAAGGAAAAATATTATGCTGATAAAGGTATCAAAGGACATTGTAATATTTGAGAAATCAGAATTTCACACCATTGAAGGAACCTCAATATGGTTTCATGGATATTTTTTTGTAAATGATACACCTTACACATATAAAACTGCGGCAGACTACATATACACGGCTTATAAAGATAACAAGCTTAAAGAAGTTATTTCATGGTGTAATGGTGTTTTTTCTATTGTAATTCTTGATGAGAATGAAAAGAACATTATTGTTGCAAACGACAGGTATGGTTTTGACCAATTGTTTTATACATCGGGGAAAGGAATGTTTATTATTGGCACTAACATATGGGAAGTGGCAAGTAATTTGGAAAAGCCAAAAATTAACATTGCTGCAGCCAGGGAATTGGCTTTATTCCGCTATGTATTATCCGGGCATACCTTAATAAATAATATCTCGGAAATCCTGCCTGCCTCAATTTACAGATTTAATTATTCCGATAATGAAATTAAAGAATCCCGTGCAGAGTATTGGCAATTTTCATATCAACCAGGTGTTTACACCCTTAATAATGCTATCGAAACGGTTGAGGACACTTTATTAAAGATTATTGGAAAATTTCAAAAAGGTTTATTTCAGGGTAAAAATATAGGTATTAATCATACCGGCGGTATAGATTCAAGATATATCTTAGGTTTGGTGTTAAAAAATGGTTTCCCGAAGGAAAACATTCAATTGCATACATTCGGGGACCGGCAAAGCGAAGATATTACAATTGTCCGGGCTCTGGCAGACAAGGCAGGCATTGGGTTTAATGCCTGTATTTTTGATGATCCTTTTTTCGATTTTTACCGGAAAGAATCTGTTGAAGAATCAACAAGTGAATTAGGTTTTACATGTGCTTATTATCAGGCTTATGGAGCTATAAAAATTTCGGAACAATATAAGGGAATTGACTACCTTTTAACAGGATCAGATGGTTTTTTTGTAGGGCTAATGACAAATAAAACTTTGTTTTCACTCAGCAACATTGAGGAATTAACAGATTATATTTATTTTAAAAATAGACCTATCCTGCAGCCTTCAAAATATAATGAAATATTCAGCGACAGGATTATACCAGATGAAGCAGAACTTAAATCCAGGATTTATAGTAATCTGAAAACTTATTATACCGATAATATTTCTTCTTTTTTCAATTGGACATTGAGAAACAGGCTGCGAAAATACATTATGTCTATAAATAAACTGTTGGATAAAAATACATTTTTGCTTCTGCCATATTACGATTATGATTTTGTAGATCTTATGGCACACCTTCCGGAAGAGGCGCTTTTCGGACAGTATGCATATATTAATGCAATGTACCGGTTAAATTTTAGTAATGAGTTGGAAAAATTCAGGTATATACCGGTTGAGAAACGGACAATAAAAATGCAAAATGAAGAATTCTCTATTCACCTGAATCATCTGACAATTTTTCAGAAAGTTATTAAAAAGCTATTCGTTTTGCCAGATAAGAATGACACATATACCATGTTTAAAACTTTTCGGTATCATTTTCCGGAGGTCATGAATTTAATTAAACCTCTTCTTTATTCTGACTCTGAACTGATCAATAGTGCTAAAATTCCAAAGTTTCTTTACAAGCATAGGCGGCGAGAGTATTTTATTAAACATGGAATGCCTGCAATATTAACAGTTTTACAGGCTGAACATATTATTAAAACACTACAAACAAATTGAAATACAGTGCGAAAAAATTTGTGACCGATTTCTTCTGGTACCTGGCAGGAACAACAACCACCTTATTGGTTGGCGTATTAAGAACTCCCGTGTTTACAAGATATTTTACGCCAGAGGAATATGGTTATTACGGGTTAATCCTGATAACTTTTTCAATTCTTTCAATTTTTTTATACGGTTGGCTGAACAACTGTATCTGGCGATTTTACAACCAATATAAAAAGGAAGGTATCCTGAATAAATTCTATTTAAACCTGTTCCTGCTGTATGTTGTTTTTTCAATCATATTCTTATTCATCGCGTTTAGCTGGTATTTGTTATCATCCGGTGGCATCACAGGCACTCTTATCATTCTTGTTTTCGTGCAACTGCTTGTGGCCAGTCCCCTGAATTATATGCTAATAGTTGACAGGCTTGAATACCGTTCTAAAAAATATAATATAATTGCAATATTTAGAGTGGTTTTAAGTTTTACACTTCAATACCTGCTTACTTTTCAGCTCGATTTCAGGATAGAGGCCATACCTCTTGCTTCATTAAGCATTGATCTTATTATTTTGATTGCCATTACGCCCTCCTTCCTTTCGAAAATAAGTTATAAGCTAAAGGATATTTCCGGTAAAATAATAAAAACACTCTTTGGTTATGCTGTGCCGGGGATAATTTCAAACTTAAGCGCAATAATAATTGCATCAAGCGACAGGTATTTTATAGCCATGTTTGGCACCATAGATGAGGTTGGAATATACAACCAGGTATATAGTTTCAGCCAGTTAAGCATTATGGCACTGGTCAATGTTTTTTTCGCTGTTATAAACCCTAAGTTCCTTAAAACACTGGAATACAGTTACAGGGGTTCCAACAGGTTAACAATGAATTATCTGATCGTATTCATTATTTTCATCCTGCCTGTTACCACTTATCTTTCAATGTTTGCCTTCGATTTTTCAAATGTTTTTTTTGGCAAAGACTTTCGCATAGGTTATAAGTTGATTCCCTGGGTAATGTTCGGTAACTTTTTCTCGGGGTTAACCCTTTTTTCAGACAACCGGTTGAAGTTCGGGATGTACTATAAACAAATATTCTGGGGTTACATAGTCACTGCGGTGGTTAATATTTTGCTTAACTTTTTTTTCATTCCCGTTTACACCTATAGGTTTGCTGCAGTTTCCACATTGATAAGTTATTCGCTGCTGATGATTTATTTCTTTTATCTTGATTACAAATACACTTCATTTTCACTTCACGGACTTAAGGTTCTGTTACCAGTTATTATAGTTCTTGTTTTGCAGTTCATTGCAGATTACTTTCTGAGAAATCATTTTTTAACACAGGCAGGTTTTATGGTAACGGGTATTGAAGTACTAATATTCGCTTTGGCCTATATTGTGACTATTATTGTATTTATACCCAATCCGATAAAAATATTTGTGAGAGATTCTGATATGAAGTAATCGCTTAATGAACCAGGAAAGGCGCTTGATGAACCTGGAAGATTGTTAAATGGACACTGAAGGTTTCTTGACGGAAGAGGATGTCGTTAATGAACCCGGAACTTTTTTCTCCAAAGCCTATCGTCCCAGGCCTTCACTCCTTCCCCCACACCAGCCTGTATTCTTTATTGTATTTCAGGTTGCCGTTGTCGAGCATCCATTGGATGGTTTGTATAAGCTTCTCTTTGTTAAAAGGTATTTTGTCCACAAGGTTGTTGAGGCTTATTGGTTCCATTTTTACAATGGCTTCTATTTCCTCTTTCATCATTTCAAATTCCTGGCTGCTAAGCTCTTTTTCGGTTTTTCTTTTGCAAACATCGCATTGTCCGCATGCGTCTGCATTTTTTTCTCCAAAATATTCAAGCAGCATCACACTTCTGCATTTACCGGTTGATTGAGTGTAATGCAGCATGGCATCAATGTTTGCAGCAAAACGTTCTTTTCTGTCCCTGTAGTTTTCTTTCGAGATGTAAAGCGATTTGTCCTCAAGGCGCTCTTCGTTGAATATCAGCAAGGGTGTTTTTCGCTGGGGGATATAACGTATTACTTTCAGGTTGCTTAGCCTGCTGAGGTATTGAAAGACAATATCTACCTCCACACCGGCCCTTTTGGCAAGCATCAGCTCGTCAATGCCGGTATAATCGGTGAAGATACCGGTATAAGAGCGGAGCACCAGTTTTATAAATGCATCGAATTTGGCGTTGGCTACCTGAAACTTATAAAGGTCATCGCGTGAAAGCAGGAATTTGATACGTGAAGGGTTGTTCATCTCATCGGTGACTTCAATATACCCTTCCCGTTCAAGGATTTTAAGACTGCTGAATGCCTGGAAAGGGTTAAACCTGAACTGTGAGGCAAAATCGGCCAGGTTGAAATCAAACGACATGCCTTTACCCCCTCCTATGGGAACACGACAGTGGTTGCATGCTGCCTGATACACATTTTTTATGGTCTCAAGGTTGGGGAAATTAGCTGTAATCCTCTGGCTGGCAATGTTTTTATCAGACGATGCAAACAACAAAATGGCATAAGCCGTTTTACCATCCCTGCCGGCACGTCCTGCTTCCTGAAAATATGCCTCAATGGAATCGGGTATGTCAATATGTACAACCAATCTTACATCGGCTTTGTCTATGCCCATTCCAAAAGCATTGGTAGCAACGATAATGCGGGTCTTTCCTTCGGTCCAGCTCTCCTGACGTTGGGCTCGTAACTCATGTTTAAGTCCGGCATGATAGTAATCGGCAGATATTTTGTTCTGCTTCAGAAAAACAGATAGCTCTTTACATTTTCTGCGATTTCGGGCATAAACAATCCCGCTGCCGCCAACTTTCCTAATGATGTCAAGCAGGTCTTTCTGCTTGTCTTCCGATTGTTTAACGGCATAAATAAGGTTTTTACGCTCAAAGCTTTGTTTAAGCACATTTTTTGACCTGAAATGCAGTTTTTCCTGGATATCTTCTACAACGGGGGCAGTAGCTGTTGCTGTGAGTGCGAGCACCGGTATGTCGGGGAAATATTTTCTCAGGGTAACGATTTTCAGATAGGATGGTCTGAAATCGTATCCCCACTGCGAGATACAATGGGCCTCGTCAACGGTAATAAGGTTTACCGGCATATTCTGGAACCTGGCAATAAAAAGCTCTGAACCAATGCGCTCGGGGGCAATATATAAGAACTTATAATTGCCGTATATACAATTATTCAGCGCCACATTGACCTCATCATAAGTCATTCCCGAAAAAATGGCCTGTGCTTTTATTTCGAGCTTGTTCAGCCTTTCCACCTGGTCTTTCATAAGGGCGATAAGCGGAGTGATCACCACGCATATTCCCTCCATGGTAAGCGCCGGAACCTGGAAAGTAATTGATTTTCCTCCGCCTGTGGGCATCAGGGCAAGTGTGTCACGGCCTGAAAGCACCGATTTAACGATGTCTTCCTGCAAAGGCCTGAATTGCCTGAAACCCCAGACTTTTTGAAGTATATCGTGGTAGTCGGCCATCGGTAAATTTTACGTTTGACAGGATTAACGCGAAAGCAATTTTAATCAAATTTATAAAATGAATACGTATCCCAAACGTAAATTAAGCCGGGAAAATAAAAATGCAATAAAAAGCCTGATTATTCTTTTTCTTCAAGCCCCTTTTCTTTCCTCGCCCTTTTTTCGCAGCGATCGCAGAGATCGGTAATGTTTTTCAATTCCCTTGCCTGGGCTACGGTGCCTTCAAAGATTTCTGTTGTCCTGTCGGTATTAATGTAAGAACAATCCGGGTACAGGTGGTAGCTTTTACCCGATTTGGTCCAGTACACATGGTTTACGCCATCATTCAGTGCTTTCACTTCCTCTGTTTGTTCTGTATACTGCTCTATTGAAGGGGGATTGAAATCAATACCAAAAATACCGGCAATTACGAGTGCAGCTATGGCAATGGTGCCGATAAGCCCTTTCTGCTTCCCGCTCATGTTTTTGTTGGTAAAAATAAGGATAACAAGGGGCAGAAAAGCAATAATGCTCATGATTAAACCCAACTGGTTTTGGATAAAAAATTTAACCTTATCTTTTTCAGAAGCCGGATCAAGCCTGTTGGCCTTCTTCCAGAGCAGCGAACCGATAACAGCAAAAATCAAAGCGCCCGCTATAAGGATTATTAGTAAAGTGGTATTTACTTCCGGTTTTCTTAATTGAAGAATTGCAACAACTTCAATACCAATCGCGATAAGCCATGAGGCTATGGCGATGAGGCGAAGCGTTTTGGCTTTTGACTTACTTTCATCGCTCGCTACAAATGTTTTTTTCTCACTGGTCGCAGAAACAGTAGTTCCATCTCCGCCGACCCTGGTAATTTTTTTAGTGGTTTTTTTCTCAGCCATTTTTTTTCCTCCTGAATTTATTTTTGTATTGGGTTAGTTTTTGTTTGCCTGAATATCATCTATTTAAGAAAACAAAGTTTTTCATTTAAACTGATGCTTAATTATTTAAAAGTATATTGTTAAAAATCATTCACTTTGAGCATGGTATAACAAATATAGAAAAAATAATTCATTGCAGCTTGAATCTTAAGCAAATGTCAATAGTATATGTATCCAGTTATGCCTGGCCATCGGCATTACTGCCGGTTTATAGTAAGATTTGCAGGATTATGAAACAGGTGCTATGGATGATAGGGCAAAATTATTGCAATCTTTCCGTGAAAAAGTTTTTAAAATTCACAGGTAATCATTTCATTTGCAATTTTATTCATTTAGGGTTTTAATTTGCAATTTTATTAAAACATCTATTAATTTTACACACTTTTTATTTAATACAAACTGGCATAGAAATGAGAAAATGGCGTATTGAAGATTCGCAGGATTTATATAACATCGAGGGGTGGGGGATCAATTATTTTTCAATCAACGAAAAAGGTAATGTGATTGTTACCCCGAAAAAGAATGCCAGTCCCGTAGATTTGAAAGAGCTGATTGACGAACTTCAGCTTATGGATGTTTCTACCCCTGTACTTCTAAGGTTTACAGATATTCTTGACGACAGGATCATAACCATTTCAGGTTGTTTCAAATCGGCTTCTGAAGAATATGGTTACCAGGGACAGAATTTCATCATTTACCCCATAAAGGTAAACCAGATGCGGCCGGTGGTGGAAGAAATTGTGAGTCATGGCAAGAAGTTTAATATTGGGCTTGAGGCAGGTTCAAAACCGGAATTGCATGCTGTGCTGGCGGTAAACACCGAAGCCGATTCTGTGATTATCTGCAATGGTTATAAAGATGAAGATTATATCGAACTTGCGATCCTTGCTCAGAAAATGGGTAAAAGAATTTTTCTTGTTGTGGAAAAATTAAATGAGTTGAAGCTTATTGCTTCGGTGTCACGAAGGTTAAAGATTAAACCGAATATTGGCATACGTGTAAAGCTTGCCAGCGCCGGAAGCGGTAAATGGGAAGAATCAGGCGGCGACGTAAGCAAGTTTGGGTTGAGCTCGAGTGAACTGCTTGATGCAATTGATTTTATTGAAAAAAATAATTTAAAAGACTCCCTGAAGCTTATTCATTTTCATATTGGCAGCCAGATTACCAAGATCAGAAGGATTAAAAATGCGTTGCGTGAGGCATCACAGTTTTATGTACTGCTTTCCGAAATGGGGTTTAAAATAGATTTTGTTGATATTGGCGGAGGACTTGGCGTAGATTACGACGGGTCGAAATCATCGAACAGCGAAAGCAGCATTAATTATAGCATACAGGAATATGTGAATGACTCGGTGAGCACTTTTGTTGATGCCTGCAATAAAAAGAATATTCCGCACCCCAATATCATCAGTGAGTCGGGCCGCTCGCTTGCAGCCCATCATTCGGTGCTGGTGTTCGAAGTCCTTGAAACGGCTTCGCTTCCATGTTGGGACGAAGAAGAGGTGGTAGATGAAAATGACCATGAACTGGTGCGGGAATTATACAAGATTTGGGACCTGTTGAACCAGCCGCGAATGCTTGAATCGTGGCACGATGCTGAACAAATAAGGGAAGAGGCGCTCGACCGTTTCAGCCTTGGCCTTATTGACCTGAAGACACGTGCCCAGACAGAAAGGTTGTTTTGGTCTATTGCACGTGAAGTATACCAGATGGCAAGCAAAACAAAACATCTGCCCGATGAGTTGCGACAACTGTCTAAGATGCTGTCTGATAAATATTTTTGTAATTTTTCACTGTTCCAGTCATTGCCCGATTCCTGGGCTATTGACCAGATATTTCCGATTATACCGATCCATCGTCTTGATGAAAAGCCCAATGTTTCTGCGACATTGCACGATATAACCTGCGATTCTGACGGGAAAATTGATAATTTTATTTCTACCCGTAATTACTCACACAGCCTGCCCTTACACGAACTTAAATCCAAGGAGAACTATTACCTGGGTGTATTTCTTGTAGGGGCCTATCAGGAAATTCTCGGCGATTTGCACAATCTTTTCGGCGATACCAATGCAGTGCATGTATCGGTAAACGAAAATGGCTACAAAATAGACCAGGTGATTGATGGTGAATCGGTTGCTGAGGTGTTGGATTATGTGCAATATAATCCGAAAAAAATGGTACGAAAGGTTGAAACATGGGTAACATCCTCGGTCAAGGCCGGTACCATTACCATGCAGGAAGGAAAAGAGTTTCTTTCAAATTATCGTTCAGGATTGTATGGGTATACTTACCTGGAATAAAGTACAAAAATTTACATTAAACCTTATTGATTAAGATCGGTTGCAAATTCAGGGCTTAATGAATAACTATTTTTTTCTTTAAGAAAATGAAATGATATCTACCGGTTGAAAAACTTATTAATCTTGTTAAGCAGGTTTTCTACTTCAATTGGTTTTTCAATATGATCATCGCAGCCAGCTCTCAGGCATCGTTCTCGGTCCTCGGGCATGGCAAAGGCCGTTTGGGCGATAATCGGTATATTCTTGTTCAGGGCTTTGATCTGCCGGGTGGCCTCAAACCCATCCATTTCGGGCATTTTTATGTCCATTAGTATCAGCTCTATTTTATTAATTGATTTACAGAGCTCTATTGCCTGCAAACCATTTTGCGCCCTGATAACCCGTGCCTGGTTTTCTAAAAGTACCGCTTCGATAAATTTGTAATTTACATCATCATCTTCCACCACCAATATCAGTTTGTCTTTCCAGCTTACCGAATGCTGAACTGTTTCATTGTCCGATAATTCAAGGATATTTTCTTTTGGTACCTCCTCATATTCTATGGTAAAGAAAATGGTGGTACCCTGTCCGGGTTCAGATTCAATCCATATCCTTCCCCCCAGCAATTTCACGATCCCTTTAGCTATAGATAACCCTAACCCGGAACCTTCATATTTTTTCGTAACGGTCTCTTCCTGTAACCTAAAGCGGTCAAATATCTGTTTTTGTTCTTCCCTGGTTAATCCTATGCCAGTGTCTTTCACAAAAAACCTTATGCTTTTTTCGTCTTCTTTTGCATAACCAAACTCAATAAATCCTTTTTCGGTAAATTTTATCGAATTTCCGATAAGGTTCGAAAGTAACTGATGTAAACGGCCCGGATCGGTGTAACTTATCAGCCCTTTTCCCGCAGGCACATTTATTTTCAGTTCAAGATTTTCTTTTTTATAAGCTTTTTTCTGCTGGTTAAATGTACCGAGTATTTCGTTAAGCAAAAGGTTTAGGTTACAGACTGACTTGTTTACTTTAACATCACCCGATTCAAAACGGGCCATCTCGGAAATATCGTCAATGAGCTTAAATAACAGGTTGCTCTGTTGTTTGATGATTTTAACGTATTCGTCCCTGTCCTGCTGCGAGATATTGCCAATGTTAAGCAATTCGGCAAATCCCATAATTGAGTTCATGGGAATGCGTATTTCGCGGGATATATTCGACAAAAAAATGTTCCTGAATTTTTCCGATTCTTCAGCTTTTTCCTTGATACGTGCCAGTTCTTTCCTGGTTTTTTCATGCTTTGTGATATCAACGAGGGTAAACAAAACCAGCTTATTTTCACCATCTTTTTCAATCAACTTAAACTTTGAGGCAATAAATTTTACTTCGCGCTCCTGTTCCGACCTTACAATTTTATATTCGATGCCGGAAGTTTTTTCTGTCCTGACCGATTCTTCGATGATTTTCTGAAATGCAGCCCTGTCATCGGGTGAAATGTAGGTTAATATATCATCAAGGGTAAGTTCATGGGTGTCACTTTTCAACCCGAAATATCTTTGAGCTACAGGCGATAGTCCAATAGTTCCGTTAGCTGAATTAAATATGGCTGCGCCAATGTTTTCGGTTTCGGCAATATAGCCCTGGAATTTTTGATGCCATGCGGTTATGTCATTCATTATTGGTTTACCATGTACCTGTTCCATAAGCTGCCTGTTCAGCATTTCGAGTTCGGCTACCTTGTCCCTAAGTAAATTAAGCTCCGATTTTCTTTTATTAAACCTCATGGATACTTTAAAAATTACCGGTAAATAAACAGGTTCTTTACTAAAAAAGTTCCACTTCTACATTCTGTATAAATGCTGTATAGGTGTTCTCCTTTTCAACCTGGGCATTGGATAACAATACAAGTACAGATTTTTCCTCGCCCGATTTGGAGAATATTTTTATTTCCTTTCGAACGCCAACAATTTTATTACTGCCGGGTTCAACCATTTTCATTAAAAAATCATCTTCTTCTATAATGGCAGCGCTGAAAAGTATTGCTACATCGTGTCCGGTCACTTCTTCTTTACTATAACCCCAGAGTTCTTCAGCAGCTTTGTTGAAGAAAATAATCTTATTGTCGTTCCCGATAGTAAATATTGCATCAAGCGCACCCTCAAGGGTCCTTTCGTTTCTTAGCTTAATTTTTTCTATTTCCTTATACTGGTTCTGCATTTCAATCCTTGCCTCGCGTAACTTCTTGCTTAGTTCTCTTTCAGATTCGCGAAGCATTTTCTCCTGCTTTTTAAGAATATCGGTTTGTTGACGTAATTCAATATCCATCAGCTTCTCATTGGTTGCATCATGTCCGATAAATACAATTCTGGTAACATCCCCGTACATGTCATAAAGTGCGCTGAATGCACCTCTTAGCCATAAGGTGTCTTCAGATTTCGATTTCATTTTAAACTGTCCGTGAAATGCAATGCCTTTTACCACCGTATCCCATTTATTGTTGAAATTTTCAATTTCAAGCGGGTCTATAAGGTCGAATATGGTGAGGTTTTTGGCATCTTTTTCGTTATAACCGAACAGGTACAGCATATTGTCGTTGTATTCCATAAGGCTTCCATTGCTTCCCATTTCGAGCTTGATGCTTGATTTATCAACTGCATCCACGATACTTTCAAGCCTGAGGCTTTGTTTTTTATGTTCGGTGGTATCTATGGCAAGGAAAAGTATTTTTTCTACCGCATCGTTTTCTCCCCTGATGCAGGTGTAAGTAGCCATTGTCCAAAGGTCTTTACCATTTTTGGTAATGTGCTTCATATACCCTTCATAGTGCCTGCCGCCACTTGCCAGATCATCCCATAACTGAGTGAACCATTCTTTATCTTTTTCGCCTATAAATAATGAGATATGTTTGCCTTCTACCTCTTCATTTTTATTGTATTCAAGTTTTTTTAAGAATTTGGTATTGGCATAAAGCAAAGTCCCGTCAACCGCATAGTCTGCCCTTATCATAGTGTGGTTAACGGTATTTTCAAGCTTCACGAATTTGTCTGCCTGTCTTGCCAACTCTTCCTGTGTAGCCTGAAGCTCTTCCATATTTTGCCTCATCTCTTCTTCCTGGGCGGACATTGCCTGCGTGCGTTCGCGCGAGTCTTCGAGCAGCTTGGCAGTGCGCACATTTATCCGTACAGAAGCAATAGTGGCCGCGATGCTCTCTGCAACTCTTTCTGCAAAATTCAGTTCATGCTGGCTAAGAGCATTATATGATGCGAATTCAATTACGCCATAGAGTTCGTTCTCATAAATCAGTGGTAAAAGAAGCAAACATTTAGGGTTGCTCTTTCCCAAACCCGATGTAATGTTTACATAAGATTCGGGAATCTTTGTCATATAAATAGGCTGACGTTCCAGTGCGCAAGTGCCGACCAAACCGTCGCCCCATTTTATTTTTTTATCTGTGAACTTTTTTCTGTCATAGGCAAAAAGTGCAGTCTGATCGAAAAAAACGTTGTTGGGGTCGTCATTATTAAGCATATAAAACGATCCCTGAATGGCATTGATGTATTTTACCAGCTCTTTGACAACCATAAAAGAGAGCTGTTCCATGTTATCGTTATTGGTCCTGAGTATGTCTCCAAACCGGGCAAGCCCTTCGGCAATCCAGTTTCGTTGCTCATCTTCCTGCCTGCGTTTTTCCTGTGCTTCTTTATTTTTTTTAAGGGTATCCCTCAGGTTAATAAGCGATTTACCTAGGGAATCTTCATTTCCTTCAATATCAAATGCTTGTGTAAAGTCGTCTTCAATAAGTTTTTGGGTAAAATGGTTTATTTTGTTCATCTTGCCTGAAAGAAGGTCAAGGTGCGACTGTTTACTGGCAATATCCCTGATGTATTTATTTGAGAAATAATAGGAAACCAATGGCAATACGATAATTGCCAGAAGAATTATCCAGTGCAGCGGATTTTGGGAATAAACTGTTCTTATCCCTTCCAGGGTAAACTGCATGTCGTTGCTGTTGATCAGGTCAATTGAAATGCCCAGCAAGGGAAAGAACAAAGAAAGCACAAATGCATAAATTGTATTTTGAACTACAAATGATCTTTGGTTTATCGTATCCATAACAAATAATGATGGTACATTTTTACGCCGTGAAATTAAAAATAGTTAATATTTTCCAAAATAATATAATTTTTATAAAAACTATCCTTTATTTACCATGTTGATATTAACAATTTTTAAGTTCATTGCAAGGTTTGTTTACCATACCTTGTTCCTTATCAGCGTTTGTAAACCACAGGGGCTATATGTTCGAGCGGAAGTATTTTATCGGCTGCACCAAGTTTTATGGCTTCATTTGGCATTCCGAAAACCACGCAGGTTTTTTCATCCTGTGCAATAGTATGTGCACCTGCCTCTTTCATCTCAAGCAAACCTTTGGCCCCGTCATCGCCCATTCCGGTCATTATTACCCCGATGGCATTTTTACCGGCATATTTTGCAGTAGACCTGAACAATACATCAACCGAAGGCCGGTGACGGTTCACAAGCGGACCGTCTTTGATTTCAACATAATATTTTGCCCCACTTCGTTTTAACAGCATATGGTGGTTCCCAGGGGCAATCAGTGCCCTTCCTCTTAACACCGAATCACCGTTTTCGGCTTCTTTTACAGATATACGGCATAAGTCGTTAAGCCTGTTGGCAAAAGACCTGGTAAAATGCTCGGGCATATGCTGCACGATTACAATACCGGGAACATCGGGGGGCATTGCCTGGAGAAATACCTGGAGAGCATCGGTGCCGCCGGTTGATGCACCTACGGCAACAACAATATCGGTGGTTTCGATCATACTTTTGGGTTGAGAACCGGAAATAACCGCATCGGCAGAATACTTTGGTTCAACAGTGATTTTGGGTGTGTGCAGGTTCTTTCGCTTTATCCGGGCAAGCGATGCAGCCTTTATTGCATCGCATATACGAATTTTCGATTCCTCTAAGAACTGCCGGGTATTCAACTGAGGTTTGGTTATTATTTCAACTGCCCCATATTCTAAGGCTTTAAGGCCGGTTTCGGTACTTTCTGAGGTGAGGCTCGAAATTACAACCACAGGTATCGGGTGCTGGGACATTATTTTTCGCAAAAATGTCAGTCCGTCCATTCTTGGCATCTCAATATCAAGGGTTATTACATCGGGGACCTCTTTGATAATTTTTTTTATGGCAAATATCGGGTCGGCAGCAGTGCCCATAACTTCAATGTAAGGATCAGACTCCAAAATTAGTGTTAGTGTCTGCCTTACCACGGCTGAATCATCAACTATCAATACTTTTATCTTATTCATTATTTTTATATAAAATGGCAGTTGGCGGTAAGTTATTCAAAATTTCAGAAGGTTCGGGCGGTTTGATCAATTTGTGCTTTACATCACCCGTAGCAGTGTTGAACAAAATTTTACGGCCCCTTTTACCCCCAGTGCTTGATGAAACAATTGGTATTCCAAGTTCGTCGAGGACAATACGGGCAATTTCTACATTTCTGTCCCCGATATTAAATTGCGTGTTTTTAGAATTGAGTACCTCCGCTCCGCCAAATACCTTGGCTTTTATGTTTTCGATCCGGCATCCTATTTGAATCATTTTTTCAACAGATTTCTTAATGGCTATATTGCCGTATTTCGGAGAAGCGAGCCCCTGGCCGTTCCAAAGCGGCAACATATAATGGTTCATTGCCCCGGCTTTAATTATCGGGTCCCAGAAGCAGACTGCTACACACGAACCCAGAATGGTAGTAATATTCCATTCTTCATGGCTTGCAAAAATTGTTGAAGGATATAGAAAATGTATGTTACCGGGTAGTATCTGATTCATATTCTCCTATTCTTCATCGAACAATAATTCATTTCCATTAAAGGTGATGCCCTCAATATCGCCTTGTGATTCAGGAAGGATAACAATAAACCTTGCCCCTTTCCCGGGAAGGCTTTTTAGGGATATTTCACCTCCGAGCAGGTCTGTAAAAGCTTTGATAACCGATAGTCCCAGGCCATGTCCCCTGTTAAATGAATTAATCCCGGAGTCGAGTTTTTGAAACCTGTCAAAAATAATGTCATGATTTTCGGGTGAAATTCCCTGTCCGTGATCCTGTAAACTTAGAATCAGAGAGCCATTTTCAAGTTTATATTCCAGTTCAATCACCCCTTCGGTAAAACTAAATTTCACAGCATTGCTTAAAAGATTGGCAAGAATTAGTTTAATTTTTAGATAATCAGATACAAAAAACAATCCGGATTGTATTTTTGAAACCGGTTCGCTATTTATAAGGATTTTCAGGTTTTTCTTTTTGGCTTCATATTTAAATGAATCAATTACATCTTTGATAAGTCCGCAGACATCAATTTTTGATATTTCGGGCATTATTTCACCCGCCTCGAGTTTGGCTGCCGCAAAAATATTCGCGAATTGAAAATCAAGGTTAAAGGTTTCGGAATGTATGAGTGCAACCATTGAAATTACCTGTTTCCAACTCTCTTTACTCGATTCGAGAATGGTCTTCGATAAAGCCAGTATGGATGTAAAAGGATTAATAATCTCGTTGCTGATATTGGAGATAAAATGACTCTTCATGGCCTCGGCTTCCGAAAGTCTGTTGTTTACCTTTGTAAGAATTTTGTTCAGCCTGGTTAGCTCATCAAGATTTTTTTTATTCTCCTCAAACCTTTTTTTCAGTTCATTGATCAGGTCTTCGTCAGATAGTCTAATCATAGTTTTATATTGTTTACAATCTTTATTTCAAAGTCTTTTAAACACGGTGGGCTGCAAATGTTTAAGAGGCAGGTCTAAGCCCGTGATTGATTCCGAGTGGCCCAGGAACAAATAGCCGTTTCTTTTTAGCCTTGTGCATATTTTTGAGAGAATATCCTGTTGCACTTCGCGGTCAAAATATATTAACACATTACGGCAGAATACCACATCGTAGGTGTCAGGGGTATTGTACCTGTCGCTGATGAGGTTTAGCCTTTCAAAAAAAACTTTCTTACGTAAACCGGGTATTATCCTTACTTTTTTTTCTTCCCTGTTTTTGCTCCTCAGGAAATATTTTTTTTTAACTACCATCGGGATTATTTCAATCTTATCTTCCTTGTATATTGCATCAATAGCTACTTTTAACATTTTCGTCGAAATGTCGGTGGCATAGATTGAGTAATCGAAACCCGGGTTTCTTTCTGCGAACTCGGCAAGTGATATGGCTATTGTATAGGGTTCTTCGCCACTTGAACAACCTGCACTCCATATCCTGAATGTATTATTGCCGCGGGAATCATAAAATTCGGGCAGTACATGCGATGAGAGTATTTCAAAGTGGATGGGTTCCCTGAAGAAGTCGGTTTTATTCGTACTTACTACATCCATCATATGTATTACCTCTTCCTGCTGTCCTTTCTGGCTGAAAACATAATCAATGTATTCTTTGAATGAAACCATGTTAAGCTCTTTCAGCCTTTTTTGCAATCTGCTCTGGAGCATTACCTTTTTTACAGGGGGCATTTTGATGCCGTATTCCTGCATAATGTAACCGCTAAGTTTGTCAAATTCCCTGTCTGACAAACGTGCCAGGAAATAATCTGAATATCCGGATTTGATTTTTTCAATCTCAGGTTCCATTAACAGGGATAGTTTTCAGTTACTACTCAAAAAAGTTGAACGCGAAAAAACCGTATGCACAAACCATTATACGGCAACGTTTAAAGCCTGTTGTCATCCGGCATCGCCAAACTTTTGTTTTACTTCGCCGGTTACCTCTTTAAGGTTTAAAATATCATCTGTTGAAAAAATTAATTCAACATTCAGGAGCATGATAAACTCTTCTCCCAGTTTAACCATTCCGTCAATGAATTCAGATTTATATTTACTTCCAAGACTTGGTGGAGGTAAGATTTGACTGTCATCAATTTCAAGTACTTCATGCACTGCATCTACCAATGCACCAATTCTTACCGATTCACCGCTTAAAATAATATCGA
Organism: Bacteroidales bacterium; assembly: GCA_016936215.1. GTDB lineage: Bacteria > Bacteroidota > Bacteroidia > Bacteroidales > UBA10428 > JAFGPL01. Next base: position 25,375 of record JAFGPL010000232.1, on the reverse strand, counting down.
GCACAAGAATGCAGGTATTGTTGGTGAACTCTGTTTCCGACATTCCGAATTTTATCCTTGTGTCAATAAGAGGCAGGACACTTCCCCTTAAATTGATTACCCCTTTCATGTATGCAGGGGCTTTGGGTACTTTGGTTATTTTTGTTAGTTCCAGAATATTCAGAACTTTTGAAACATTGGCTGCAAAAACCTCATCCCCAAGTTTAAATGTGAGGTAAGATTTTACCTGGGTATTAACCTCATTGTTCATATTTTTTCCTCCATATGTGTTATTATGTTTGCAAAATGATTTACCGCCCTGTTAACATCAATTACAAGTGCGATGGTGCCATCTCCAAGAATGGTTGCTGCCGAGATAATCTCCTGGTTTTTATAATGCCTTCCCAGGGGTTTTAAAACAGCCTGGTACTCACCGATAACCTCGTCTACCACTAAGCCTACCTTTTGAGTTTCATATTTTATGACAATTACCTGGTCATTTATATTGTTATCGGCTTCGAGGTTAAATTCTTTTCTGAGATAGAAATAGGGTATACGCTCTCCACCAAGCACGATCAGGTTGTTGAATTTCCCGTCAATATCTTCGTGGTTTATGGCATAAATTTTTTCGACAGCAGATAACGGTATCAAGTAAAAAATATCTTCAACCCTAACGAGTAAACCATCAATAATTGAAAGAGTCAGGGGTACTTTAAGTGTAAGTTTAGTGCCCGCATTTTTTGACGACTCAATTTCAATTTCTCCCCTTATGTTGGTGATTTTTTGCTTTACCACATCCATTCCTACTCCCCTGCCTGAAACATCGGTTACATGTTCTGCAGTGGAAAATCCGGGAAGGAACAATAGCTCATATATCTGTTTTTCTGTCAGATAGTTATCTTCTGTGATCAAACCTTTGGCTACAGCTTTCTTCCTTACTTTTTCAGCATCAATACCTTTGCCGTCATCCGATATTTCAATATGCACATTGGTGCTTGAATGATAGGCGTTAAGTAAAATAGTGCCCTGTTCAGGTTTACCTTTTTTCAGGCGTTCTTCAGTGGTTTCAATCCCGTGGTCAATGCAGTTTCGGATAATGTGCATCAAAGGGTCTGTAAGGTTTTCGATTATTGTTTTATCGAGTTCTGTTTCGGTACCTTTGGCAATAAAACTAACCTCTTTTCCCAGTTCTTTGGATAAATCACGCACGAGCCTCTGAAACCTGGTAATCAAGGTGTCTATTGGAACCAGCACTATCTCAAAGGCGAGGTCACGAAGCTGGCGTGAGAGCTTTTGTATGTTCTCCGAGATTGCTGTTAGCTCAGATGAGGAATCGTTTTCTGAATACAGTGAAAGCCTTGCCTGGGTGGTAACAAGTTCACTTACAAGGTTCATAAGGTGGTCCAGCTTTTCTGATGCAACCCTGATGCTTGATATGGTGTAATCTCTGAATGAAGTCCTGAATTCATCTCCCAGGGCTTTTTTTACTTTAGAAGCAACAGATTGCTCCAGGTCTTCTGAAATGATTTTCAGGGCATCAATCCCAATGTCTTTACCCGTTTCTTTAAGTTTTTCTATTCTTTTAACAAATTTCTTGTTGTCAACAAGATTGCCATTTGCAAGTTTCTGGATGTCGAGCACACAGTTATCCTCTACAAAAAGAAATATTTCGTTTAGAGTGTCCGATGATTCAGATGTGGCAAAAATAACTTCCCAATGAGTATAACATCTGTATGGTTCTATAGTTTCAATTTCAGGAATATCCTGAAGGTAAGGTATTGCCATAAAATGGCCCAGGGAAGTAAGCTCGTCAATCAAAAAAAGCGGATTGGTGCCGTTGTCAAATATGTCAGCATTGGGCTTAAAGTATATGTAATAGGTGCTCAGGTCTGAACCGGTATCTGCGGTTTTTTTATCTTTCTGATTTGCAGAAGGTTTTCCAGGCATGCTTTCCCCGCTATAAACCTCGTGTATTTTTTCGAGCAGATTCCGATACTCTTCATTTATTTCAGCATTATCTTTCTTTTCATCGCTAATCAATATTTTTAAATGGTCTGCACAGGCGAGGGTAAGGTCAAATACTTCTTTGCCTAATATTAGTTTATTATTTCTGATCAGGTCGTAAATAGTTTCAAGCTCGTGAGTAAATTCGCTTATTTTTTCAAATCCGAACATGGCCCCTGAACCTTTAAGTGTGTGCAATGACCTGAAAATCTTTTCAATTAGCTCGTGGTTATCCGGATTGCTTTCAAGGGTTAATAACGATTGTTCAATATCCCTGATATGCTCAGATGCTTCTTCTATAAACTTTTGCCTCAGCTTGTCCATTATCTTATCACTTTGGTTATCGCGGAAATGAGTTTAGCAGGTACAAAGGGTTTAACAATCCATCCTGTGGCACCGGCTTCTTTGGCTTCCATTTTTTTTGCCACCTGTGACTCAGTGGTGAGAAAAAGAATAGGTGTGCGCTGATAATGAGGCATTTTTCTTACTTCTTTTATCAATTCAATGCCATTCATTTCGGGCATGTGAAGGTCGGTAATAATAAGATTGATGTCTTTTCCATCAAGAAGGCTAAGTGCATTCTTCCCGTTATCACTTACCAGTACGTTGTAACCTTCATTTTGTAATGTGAAATTTACGATTTCACGAATACTTTCAGAGTCATCTACAAAAAGTATTGTTTTTGTCATAATGGTTGGGTATTTACTTTAAATTACTGTACATCTAGTTCTTTTATGTTGTTAAAACCTGAATTTTTCAATAGTTCCATTGTTTCTTCTGCCAGGTTTATATCAAATTGGATTTTTTTCCCCTGTTGAATGCATGATTTCTGCAATGAATAAAGTAACTGTATACCGGAAAGGTCGAGTTGCTCGGTTTTGTCTATTTTTACCCGCAGCGTTTTGCTGCCCTCAATATACTTGAGCATTTTTTTTCTTATGTCGCTTACATTTGAAATGGTAATCCCGTCCTTTATTTCAAATAAAGTGCTGTTCTCTTTTGGTTTTTTTTCAGTTTTTTTTGCCATTGCAATGGGTTAAAAAAGTTCAAGATTTTCATCTTCTTCATCTGTTTCATCTGGTATTATCCGCTGGTCTTTGTCAAAAAGTTCCGTCTTTCCTTTTTGAGCCTCGTTCGAAATTCGTTCATGTACAATAAATTCACTTTTTACAGTATATCTTTTTTTCAGCGATTCAAGCGTTTCATCATCGTCATTATTTAGGAATTCTTCTTCGATGTGCAGCTTTTTGGATATATTATCGAGATTAAGGATGATGGTTTCAATCTCTTTCTCAAACAGCTCATAATATTTAATACTCTCTATAGATTCTTTGATGTCACCGGAAACTAAAAACTGGTTAAACTGTGAATTTAACTTATTAAAGATAGTGGATTTTTTTCTGTTAAACTCATCTGTGATGGATATTAAACGTCTGCATTGAGAAATAACTTCTTTTTCGAGGGCCTCACCAGCCAGGTCCTCATCAATTATTTTCCCGAGTTTATCTGAGTATTCGGTTGTTTTTGCGATATAGGCAGCAACCTGGTTAAGGGTTTTAAGAAATTCTGCAGAAATCTCGTTCATTTGCCCCAATATACCGGCATTCGCGTGAGAAGCATTTTGCATAACTTTGTTTACCAGTTGATTAAATTGAATGCCGGTGTTTTTAAGGTTGGTGTATTTTTCTGAGAACCTATGGATGCTTTTATTAACCGATTCGGGTTTTTCGAGAAATGTATCGTTAAATAATTCAAGACTTTTAAGGAGCGATGATGATTCTTCTGCAATTTTTTCAGGATGATTTATATGCTCTTTTTCAGATTTTTCAGCAACACAAAACTGTGTACAGATGGCAACAATGTCATGCAGAATTTCACCCAGCCCGATAAATCTTGAGGTAATAACTTCTATCGCATTCTGGTATTCAGAATTGGCGTGAATAAGTTGCGCAGCCTGAAGTCCTGTAATATCCCTAATCTGAATAAGCAGCTTTGCTTTTGAGAGAATAAAGTCAGGGTGGCTCTCATTCTCCATCAGTCCCGATAATTTCTCAAGTATCTCTTGGTGGGTTTGGTGGATGTGCTCAATTTTTTGCCTTACTATATCCTGGTATTGCAGATGAGTAATAATCTTTGAGGCGCTTTCATTGCTCATGTTGATTTTTACCTGCAGTTGTTGCTTCAGTTTAATAGACTGGTGGTGTTTGCGCAATATGTATTGTCCGAAGTTCTGGATATGGTCCAGTGTTTCAAAAACCGATCTGAAAACTTCAGGATCAAATTGTTCTTCTGTTTTATCCGGCCCATTCAAAAGCTTTCTAAGGCTATTCAGGTTTTTTACTACATCGGGGTATTTCTCAATAATATCTTCAATGATGGAATTAATCTCGTTTGAATATTTAATGGTATTGGAATCAAGTTTCAGGTTGGCTGAAATAAGCTTGTAGGTCTTAAGGTTCTGGTTATAATTGTTAATGGGAATATACAGGTAATCAAGGGTTCGAGATATTTCTTCCTGGCAATCATGGCTGTCCTGAATACTTTTTATAATTTTTTTTATACCTGTCCTGAATTTGTTTGTAACATCATCACACGCATTAATAAACATTATGTTGTCTTCTTCAGAAAAGGATTGAAGAATTTCAGAGACATCATTAACGACACGCTTTATATTCTCATGCGCTTTAATGAAGTTTGAATGCAGGTTTAGAAAATCTTCAGAGGAGCAATTTATAAGCGTGTTAATTCTATTATTAATATCCGTAATATGATCAACGATCGTATCAACAGTAAAGGCTTCAAGTAATTCTTTAGCTTTTATTTTATTATCATTTCTGTCTGATGTCATGCTGATATTTCAAATGAAAATGAAAAATCCGGGAAGTTATTATTTCTGTTGTCTTTACATAAAATATTGTATAAATACAATCCTTTATTTATCTTATAAATTTACAGTATCCTTGTACAATTAGAAAATTAAATTATTGATTTTCATCACCACTAAATGGTGATTTACATCATAATTCCTATGAGACTGTAACTATCTGCTTAGATTTATGCGGTTGAAGGGTATAGCTATTTATTGTTAAAAAAAAGATGTGTATACAGAAACACATCCTGAGTTGATGAACCGCTGCATTATTTTGAAAGAAAACGGGTGAATAATTCGGGTTAAAAATAGAAAGCAGGAATCATTAAACGGGGTTGTTTATTGAATCTATTTTGGGTAAGTAACGGAAAGATTTTAGATTATGCAGAAAATGTTGAAGATTTGATGTTTCTTGGAAACTGTATGAGTTTTTTTACAGCAGTTAAAAAATCCTGAATATTCAGGGGTTTAGTAAATATCTTTTCAATACCGAGTTTTTTTGCCATATATAGATAATAAGGTTTACCGCCTGAAATGGCTATGATTTTTATATTCGGGAAATCGCGTTTTATGTTCATAATTAGTTCCAGCCCCTCCATTTTGGGCATGATAATATCTGTAATTACAAGGTCTATATCAATTTTTCTCACTATTTCAAGGCCTTCAAGACCGTCTTCGGCTTCTTCTATTTCAAAATCGTGATCTGCAAAAATGTTCCTGATCAGCTTGCGCATCATCAGGTTGTCATCAACAATTAAAATTCTCTTCATTTCCTCATCCCTGTTTATTAAAATAAACGATAACCGGCTGATATTGTTCGGTTTCTTCAGGGAATCCGGCAAAAGGATTGACCAAATAAGAATATTAGTTGATTAACGGATGGAATATAGATAGTGTCTGTCTTTAAAGTCCGCATACTTCGTTGCGCTCGTCCTCAAAAAGGTCATTTACGCATGGTAAACTTTCTTTTTTCGGACTTCACGCGCCTCGTCTGCGAACTTTAAAGAACAGCCACACGACTTTATGGACAAACACTAGATAAGAGATAAAAACACCTGGGGGATAATCTAAAACGATTTTAACTGTTGGGATGCAAAACCGATTCGACCTTGTTTACAAGATATTGTAAATCAATTGGTTTTTTCACGAAATCAATCGCACCCATTTGCAGGATTTTGTCTATATTGTCTTCATCGGTAAGCGCAGAAACAATAATTACAGGGGTGTCTTTGGTAACATTGTTTTTCTTGATCTCCTTTAAGAAATCAAATCCGCTGATCTTGGGCATAAGCAGATCGAGTAAAATTAGATCGGGTTTATGTTTTGCAATAATCGAATAGGCTTCTTTGGCGTTAAGTGCTGTGTGTATTCGGTAACCTTTTTCATCGAGTATGGCCTCGAGCAGGACAACGTTAGTGGTTGAGTCGTCTACCACAAGAATATTTATCTCATTAGATGCTTTCATCGCTTAAAACTTATATTTAAATATAGTAAAAAATATTTATAAAGCGATAAAATTTGCCATACAGGATAAAAATTGCTTCTTTTCATCGTATAATTATTGGTTTGTGCTTTATGAAATGTAAAGGATAATCGCTGAACGATGATATAAATCACCTTTTTTAAGGAAAACTTTGCAAACAATCAACAATTTTTATTATATTTATTAAGTGAAACTTTTTTGATCACTCATGACAATTTATCAAAACAATGATAAAGAAACCTTAATCCCATTTGGGAGTTGCCTCACAGGCAAGGAAATTGAAATATTTCAGAAAAACAGTAATATCGTTACCTATAACAAGCGTGAAAATATTTTCAGGCAAAACACCCGTACTTCGCATATCATGTTTGTGAAAAGCGGATATGTTAAAATATATAAAGAAGGAAGGAACAATAAATTCATCATTCTAAAAATTGCCATACCAGGAGAGTATCTCGGTCTGATGTCAATTTTCGGCAGCGATATGCACCAGTACTCTGCCTCTGCCATCGATTCTGTTGAAGTGTGTTTTATAGACCTGCAGACTTTTCTGGGTTTTGTAAAAGAAAATGGTGACTTTGCCATGAAAATAATCAATATTCTCAGCATATATGGTATATATATTTTTGACCGATTGATGAGCCAGTCGCATAAACAACTGCCGGGAAGGATTGCAGACGTAATCCTTTATTTTGCGGAAACAATATATAAAAGTCAAACTTTCGAATTTCCGTTTACACGAAGGGAACTGGCAGAACTTGCCGGCACTACAAAAGAAAGTTTTATCAGGACGCTGGCTGAGTTTAAGAACGACAAGATCATTCAATTAAATGGTTCTGAAGTTACCATAAACAGTATAAAAATTATAAAAACACTTAGCAATTTAGGCTGATGAATATTAAATGTAAAATCCGCATTTATGAAAATTATTATCACAGATGATATCTTTACAAACAGGTTGCTATTATCTGAAATTATTGCCGATCTCGGTCATGAACATCTTGAAGCAGAGAATGGCAAAGTGGCTGTTGAACTTCTTAAAAATAACCATGATATTGACCTGATTCTAATGGATATTGAAATGCCTGTTATGAACGGCCTTGAAGCTACCAGGTATATCAGGGAGAAATTGCCGGAACCCAAATGTAAAATTCCTATTGTAGCTCTTACCGCGCATAACCCGAAAATTTTTTTCGATGATTACAGGGACGTGGGTTTCGACCAGTTACTTACAAAGCCGTATTCAATACACAAAATAACTGTACTACTTGAAAGTTTTATTAAAGCCTGAAATTTGCAAGGTTAATAAATCAATTTTACAATCTTTTCAAGAAAATCTGCATCTGTACGGTCAAAAAAATCAGGTTTGTTACTGTCAATATCCATAACGCCGGCAATTTGGCCTTTGGCATTGAACAATGGTACAGCAATTTCTGATTTTGAGCGTGAGTCACAGGCAATGTGCCCGGGAAATTTATTTACATTAGGTACAATAACGGTTTCTTGTGTATTAACGGAATGCCAGCATACTCCCTTATTTTTGGCAAGTTCCATGCAGGCAACAGGCCCCTGGTAAGGTCCAACTATCAGCCTGTCCTGGTTTAATAAATAAAAACCTACCCAGAAAAAATTCTGCATTTTATGGTACAAAATAGCATTAATTGAAGCCATCCTTGCCAGCGGGTCATTAGATTTTACCAGCAATTGCTCCAATTGAAGGCAAATACGGCCGTATTTTTCAGTTTTTGAGGGCATAAAAAAACTTTGCATGGCAAAAATGCAAAGTTTATCGCGTATATAAAAGACAAATTTTTAAAAGATGTTTTTTATACTATGCACTTATAAAATCGTAAACTCTGATAACCTTGTAAAGGTTATGAGGTAAGGGTTTTAAGATAACTCGTTTGTCTCCTTTCTGGTACAATTCGTAATGATAATATGAAAAGCAGTTCAAATTAGTTGGAAATACACCCATAGACTCCAGTTCATCACCTGAGAGGCAATTGTTTTTTTCCAGTTTTGGTGTTTGAATTTGTAAAGTTGTTTCCATAGGTATGATTTTAGTATTTAACGAAATAAAACTAAAGGATAATCTAATCGAAATCAAGTAAATGATGGTGATATGAATTATCGTATCATGATGATTTACATCATCCTTAAGAGACTGCCAATAAGACAATAACCATGTAACAGACATTGTTACGTAATATTAAAATGCATATTATTAGTCAATTAGAATTATGTTAACAAACAAAAAAAGAAATTAACAGTTTTTTGGCGCAATTATAAAACCTTGTAAGAATGTATGCGTTATACTTTATTAACACTTTTTTAGAAAAAAATTATTCTTTAAAAGTCCATTATTAATAATTTTGAATGATTATTACTAAAGTTATTTAAAATGAATTCTGTAAACGTTTCAAAAGTATTGGTTTTAATGGTATTCCTGCCATTTTTATTGTCTTCGGCTACCATAGAACAAAGATCAAAACTGTCTGTAAAGGCAGGAATTGAATGGGTAAACTACGAGCACGATTTTGGTAAAATAAAGCAGAATAAGCCGGTTACTGCGGAATTTGAGTTTAAAAACCCGAGCATGGTCCCACTGCTCATAATCTCTGTTAAACCCGAATGTGGCTGCACTGTTGCAGAATTTCCAAAAGAGCCTATTAAGCCTGGCAAATCGGGGATAGTGTATGTAGAGTTTGATGCCAAAATACCCGGTTTTTTTCAAAAATCGGTAACGGTGACTTCTAATACCGAGGAGGGAACCACTACGCTTGTGCTGAAAGGGGAAGTTGTTGGGAATTCTATTAAACCGGTTTCGGATTAATGTTTTTTGTATACATTGGCATCATCCATGCACTATTACTTTGTATTAAAAGCCATTAAAGTGGTCAGTTCGTACTAATCATCGAGGAATAAATAACATCCTGAATCTGTGTTCTAACATTCATTTCCAGCAATTTGTTATTGGAAACCTCCGGGTATACCCTGTTTGACAGGAATATATAAATCACATTACATGCAGGGTCGGCCCATACCATTGTGCCCGTAAAACCTGTATGGCCATAACTTTCCGGGGAAGCGAGTTTGCTGGTAGGGCCATTTTTGGTTAAATCGGGTTCGGGTTTGTCAAAACCAATTCCCCTTCTGTTTTTGTTATTTGAGTCCTGTCCGCTGGTAAAGTATTTTACAGTAGCTTTATCAATGTAACGAACATTACCATACTCACCGCTATTAAGAAACATCTGCATTATTTTGGCAAGATCGTTGGCGTTTGAAAATATACCTGCATGACCGCAGACTCCGCCAAGCATGGCGGCTCCCATATCGTGGACATATCCATGCACTACCTGCCTGCGAAATACAAGGTCATTTTCAGTAGGGGTAATAGATTCTTTATCGAAGTGTTTTAAAGGATTGAAACAAACCGACCACGCACCAAGAGGCTTGTAAAAAGACGAATCAAGATAGGATTCAAATGATTTTTCCGTGAGTTTTTCTATTATCTTGTAAAACCAGTAAAAGCCCAGGTCACTGTATCTGTATCCTTCTGTTCCGTTCAGCTCTGACCTGGCAATTGTATGAAAAATGGTATCAGGAAACGTATTGTTCAAGTAAAGCTTATCTGCCACCTTTACGGAATAATTCTCTGAGTATTCGCAGCTAAAATAACCTTCTTTATATTTCAGGTGTTTGTTAACGTAATAATTGTTGGCTATCCTAATCGGATAATTGTCAGAAAGCCTGTTGCTTGAAAAGTTTTGATTTGGATAAAGCGGTTCGAGGGTATTGATATAAAAGGGAATCCATGCTTTTAACCTTGACTGGTGGAACAAAATATCTTTAACGCTAATATCTTTTTTGTTGGTGGTGTCAAGATATTCGAGATAATCCGATACATTTTTATTCAAATCGAAAAGACCCTGGTCATGAAGTTTCATAAGGGCCGGCATGGTGGCAACAATTTTGGTAACTGAAGCAATGTCGTAAAGATCGGTGTTTTTTACCAACTGCAGGTTGTGATAAGTATGATATCCAAATGATTTCTGGTAAAAAACAATACCGTTTCGTGCTGCCAGTACCTGGCAACCGGGGATGGCTTTTTTTTCAATGGCGTCACATGCTATTGAGTCAATTTTATAAAGGTATTTTTCATGAATTCCGGCTTCGAGCGGTGATGCATATTTTAGCCTTCCCAGGTGTGAAGTTTGAAAACCACTGCCCTCTTTAAAGAGTTTGCTGCCGGTAACAGGGAGCAATCCATTGGCAGATAGCGATCCGAATATTAATTGTGCAGACAGGTTTTGTGTTAATTCATTATCTTCATAAGACACGATTAAACCATCCAGGCGGTCTAAATTTTTAAAATAGGACAGGGCATAGGGATTGGCAAAAAGGTTTAGTATTACTTTGTTTTTAGTCACCACGCTGTCAATGAAGTTAACAACATTAACAGTCAGTCCGTAATCGCGGCTTGCGCGGGAATCTGTTTCGTGAATGCCGACAATTACAAGGTTATATGCAGCAAGTTCTGAGTATAGCTTTCTAATAATCAATTCATTCGATTCTTTCGAAAGGTAATAATTTGCTACAGGGGCATACCGGTTCAAATACTCATAGAAATTATTGTTCTTGTTTCCACCTATGGTTACCGAGGCAATTTTCAGGGTGTCGGGATGCCTTAAAGGGATGAGCAGGTTATTGTTTGTAACCAGTGTAATAGAGGCCTCTGTGAGTTTTTCCTTAAGAAGCTTGTATTCCGGAAGATTTAAGTCCGAAACCAGTGAATCTGTTTTTACAGGCTTATAATTGCTAAGCCCGAGCCAGAATTTTACCGCAAGCACTTTTTTGCACCTTTTGTTTATTTCCTCTTCGCTTATATCCCCTTTTTTTATCTCTTTCTGTATGGCGGCAATGGTTTTAGCTATTTCCCCGGGCATAAGCAAAATATCATTACCTGCCTTAATTGCTTTGATATTTGCGTCAACCGGTTTAAATTGTTTTGAAATGCCACCCATATTCATAGCATCTGTGAATACAAGGCCTCGAAACCCCATCTCTTTTTTCAGCAGGCTGTCGGTAATATTAGGGGAAAGTGTTGAAGCATATAACCCTTCCTGGTCGAGCGCGGGAACATTCAGGTGGGCCATCATTATGCCGCCAACACCACCAAAGATAAGTTCTCTGAAAGGGAAAAGCTCAATACTGTCAAGCCTTTGCCTGTTATGGCTGATCACAGGCAATGCAAGGTGTGAATCTGTGTCGGTATCCCCGTGGCCCGGAAAATGTTTTGCAACTGCCAGCACATGATTGTCCTGCATTCCGGTAAGGTACAACATGCTTTTTTTAGATACATTTACGCGGTTTTCACCAAAAGACCTCATGTTAATGACAGGATTTTCAGGGTTGTTGTTCACATCAGCAACAGGGGCGAAATTCACATGTATGCCAATTCTTCTTAATTGTCGAGCAATGTGCACCCCCATGTCATAAATGAGCCTGTCATCCTGTATCGCTCCAAGAGCCATCTGTTTAGGATAACAAATTGTACTGTCTATGCGCATGTTAAGCCCCCATTCGGCATCAAGGGCTGTCATCAATGGTGTACGGGCAGATTCCTGCAGCCTGTTGTTCAATACTGCAAGTTGTACAGGGTTGCCTTTAAAAAAAATTATCCCTCCGGGATTATATTTTTCAATAAGGTACTCCATTTCTTTAAAATGGTTTTCATCGCGGCCGGGGTAAACATCTATCATCATTAACTGGGCAATGCGTTCTTCTTCAGAAAGCGAATTAAAAACAGAATCTACCCATTTATCTTCGAGCGACTTAATAAACGGAGGGTCAATTTTGTGGCGCAAAGATGAAAATACAATACTTAGTTTATCGTTTGCCGGGGTAAACCTTATAAAAATTCCGAATAACAGAATGGCTGTAATATTTATCAAAAACAGGGAAAAAAATCTTCTCATACCAAAGGCTCCTTTTCAAAAATATTCTATAATTGTCTACTGTAATTTTATGCTGTGAGTTACAGTTTTGCAATGATTATATAAAAATAACCACCCAAGGCCTTATTTAAAAGGTAAGTTTTCAACATGCATCTATTATAATTGACGGGTCTGAACATGAATGAAATCTAAAGCAGGACTTTCACAAGAACTTATTCAATGCATTGGCCGTATTTTTGTTTTAAAACCAGGAGCCCCTTTCTTTGAAAAGCCTAATAAAACTTTCGATACTCCGGTCGTAGCTTTTTTCATAGTCATCAGGGAAATAGCAGGCAGGCAGTTCCCCCATTCTCCTGTGATAATGCAGGCATTCACAGCAGATACCTTTTTTGGAACATGGATATGAGCAATTGCAGAAAGTGATGTTAATGGGTTTTTTACATTCCATAAGAAATTGAATTAGTGAATTTTAAATAAATAATGATGACTAACGGGCCGTGACAAAAGCTTCTGGCAAAATACAAGGCAATGGTGAACCAAATATCCATGATTAAAAAAGTTTTCCTTCAGCTAAATTAAAGCTTGTCCCATAAAGATTTTTAGATACTTTTGTGTTTCTGATCATATCAAAAAAAAATAATTGACAAGACTATGAATATTGAATTATTGAAAGCTGAATTTATAAAATTATATGGTAAAGAAGAAAACAAACCGCAGGTTTATTTTGCCCCGGGAAGGGTCAACCTTATTGGTGAGCATACCGATTATAACGGCGGTTATGTGTTTCCGTGTGCGCTTAGTTTTGGTACCTACCTTGTAGTGCGAAAAACACAGGATGATGTAATAAAATTTGCATCCACAAATTTTTCCTTTAAAGCCAGTATTGATTTAAATAATATAACTGTAAAGCATTCTAATCACTGGATTAATTATCCTCTTGGCGTGATGAATGAATTTATCAAGCAGGGGGGGAAGCTCTCAGGTATGGAATTGCTTTTTTCGGGAAATGTGCCAAACGGTGCCGGATTGTCATCATCAGCATCCATTGAGGTGGTTACAGCTTATGCTTTAAATGATATTTTCAAAATGGGATTTGATGGTGTTGAACTGGCCAGGATAGGCCAGCGGGCTGAAAATCTGTTTGTAGGTGTAAATTGTGGCATTATGGATCAGTTTGCATCTGCTATGGGCAAAAAAAATGCTGCCATCTTTTTAAATTGCGATACCCTTGATTTCGAGTGGGTACCTGTAGTTTTGAGCGGTTACAGGCTTGTCATAGCTAATACCAACAAACGCAGGGGTCTCGCTGATTCAAAATATAATGAAAGAAGGAGTGAATGTGAAAAGGCGGTTGATTATATCAGCCAGAGAAAAAAAATAAAAAATCTCGGTGAATTAACTTACGACGAGTTTATTCAGCTACAGGATGCCATACCAGAAGAGAACGTATTAAAACGCGCAAGGCATGTGGTTACTGAAATTAAAAGGACAAAGGATGCGGTAAATGAGCTGAAGGCAGGAAACCTTGTAAAATTTGGCGAACTGATGAACGGTTCTCACGACTCGCTGCGCGACGATTATGAGGTAACCGGTGTTGAACTTGATACATTGGTTGAAGAAGCCAGGAAGATAACCGGGGTTATTGGCTCAAGAATGACAGGGGCTGGTTTTGGAGGCTGCACTGTAAGCCTGGTTAAAGAAGATGCCATTGATACCTTTATTGAAGAGGTAGGTAAAAATTATAAAAACAGAATTGGCTACCAAGCAGATTTTTATGTTGCAGATATTGATGACGGGGCAAAAAGGCTCGAGTAATGAATTTTATAAACTTACATTTGAAAAAAGAGCAAATATGTAATTCTGATTTTGCCCTGAGATAAAGATTTATAAAGCAAAAGCAGAAAAGATATTATGCCGGTAAAAATAGTTTTAGCGCATGTGTATAGAAAATTTGGAATTTTTACAGATATTTGTAATTTTAACTTCGTAATAAACGACAATAAAAATTGAAAGAAATACCTAAACTGATCATTTATTAACATTTTAAATTTTTGAAGATGAACATTTATGTCGGAAACCTTAGTTATAAATTAAGTGAGGATGACCTGAAACAGGTTTTTGAAGAGTTTGGAGAAATAACCTCGGTTAAAATTATTAAGGACAAGTACAGCGGAAGAAGTAAAGGTTTTGCTTTTGTTGAAATGGTTGATGATGCCGAAGCTAAAGCGGCAATTGACAAACTCAACGGAAAAGAACTGGATAGCAGAAAAATCGTGGTAAACGAGGCCAGGCCAAAAAGTTCGAACTGAGTTTGTTTACCGATTGTAAAAACAGAATATAGATACAATCAAACCCTTCAGACAAGATTGATTTAGTTTACAGATAAGACTTCATCGTTCGGTTTTAATTATACCTGAATCTGAAAAGTTAATCATGTAAAATAAATTTAAGCAATTAAATCTAAAGGTTGTGTTATATGGCTATGTTATTAAGACTGTGTTTTTACAAAATCTTTAATTAATTAAAAAGCCGCCTGATTTTTCAGGCGGCTTTTTAATATTAACGAAAGTTTGTTCTTAATAATTACCTGATTACTGCATTCTCTTCATTTTTAATGTTCTCACGATATCGTCTGGCAAATTCAATGATTTTTTGAACACTGTTTCCGCTTACATCTTTTTTAAGGCTATCCAGGTAATTATTTACTTCAGCCAGATTAAAATTTTCATCATTTAGCAGGGAAACAAAAGAAGCCAGTTCATCTTTTTGATTATTTAAAATACTATTATCAAGAGAATGTTTGGTAGAGATTTTCTCCATAGGCAAATGTTTAAAAATTTAATTATTTCAACAATGTAACCCTAAAACGCCAACCAAAAAATATTATTGTCTGTTTCTCTGTTTTTTTATTTTTTTTATTGCACAGATAAGCAAATATTTTTTTCTTTGATCAGCTTTCTGAGATTTATCAGGGCGTACCTCATTCTTCCCAGGGCTGTATTGATGCTTACATTCGTAAAATCTGCAATCTCTTTAAAACTCATCCCGATATAATGCCGAAGTATCACAACTTCTTTCTGGTCGGGAGGGAGCTCGTCAACAAGGTTTCTTACATCTTTCGAAATCTGGTTTTGAACAGAATCTTCCTCAACATTTAAAGAAGAATTACAACTGTCAAACAAAAACTGGTTGCTGTAATCATCACTGTGAAGAATGCTCATCCTTTTCTTTTTTCTGAAATGGTCTATGATCAGGTTGTGTGCAATGCGCATCACCCACGAGATGAATCTTCCGTCTTCGTGGTACTTCCCTGCATGAAGCGATTTGATCACTTTAATGAAAGTATCCTGAAAAATATCTTCGGCAAGATGATTATCTTTCACCATAAGAAATATGTATGTGAAAATACGCGACCTGTGTCTGTTTATTAATTCTTCGAGGCAGGAATATTCACCTTCAAGGTACTGATTAATTAATTCTAAATCAGTCGGATAATGTGTTTTCAAAACAACCTCCTTTTTTATTTGGTAATTATAAAAAAGTAGAGTTTTATCCGATAATCAGTCCTCCTTATTTAAAGTGAATAAAATAATTTCAAAATCCGGTTTTTATCAAACCAATAAAATAATTTTGCGGGTTAAAAATAAATATTTTTTATTAATAAAACAATACATAACCATTTTCAATATTTATGCCTGATTTAGTAAAGGATTCAGAATTTATCATTATATCCCGGGCAAGGGTACATAATTTAAAAAACATAAGCTTAAAAATTCCCCGTAACAAGTTGACAGTGATCACAGGGTTATCGGGTTCGGGAAAATCATCACTTGCTTTTGACACCATCTATGCAGAGGGGCAGCGTCGTTATGTGGAAAGCCTTTCGGCTTATGCAAGACAGTTTCTTGGCAGGATGAACAAGCCCGATGTTGATTTTATCAAAGGTATACCGCCGGCAATAGCCATTGAGCAGAAAGTTAACAGTCGTAATCCCCGTTCTACCGTTGGAACATCAACCGAGATATATGATTATCTGAAATTGCTTTTTGCAAGGATTGGTAAAACCTATTCGCCGGTATCGGGGAAAATTGTTAAGAAAGACAGTGTGACGGATGTTGTTGATTATATTGCCTCATTTGCTGAAGGAAGCAGGATTTTAATTCTTACCCCCCTCGCTGAAACGAGCCGTCTTGACATTAAACAACAGCTTGAAGATTTATCGCACCAGGGAATATCAAGGATTGAAATAAGCGGGGAAGTTGTCAGGATTGATGAAACTAAAGATTTTGAAGATGTTGCCGGAAAAATAAACATCAATATTGTTGTTGACAGGGTTACTGCGTCAAAAGATGAAGATTCGCTTTCCAGGTTTGCCGATTCGGTTCAGACAGCCTTCAGGCTCGGATCGGGAGAATGTATCATTAAAAATGTTTCAGGGGATGATACTTCAGAAAAAAAGTTTTCTGTAAGGTTTGAATCTGATGGTATAAGTTTTGAAGAACCTTCGGTGCATATGTTCAGCTTTAACAATCCGGTAGGGGCATGTCCGGTTTGCGAGGGTTATGGTAAAATTATCGGTATAGACCCCGACCTGGTTATTCCAGATAAAGGATTATCTGTTTACGAAGATGCAATTGTTTGCTGGAAAGGCGAAAAGATGGGCAAATGGAAAGAAAAACTGGTTTACAATGCAGATAAGTTTGATTTTCCGGTGCATAAACCCTATTTTCAGCTTACCGAAAGCCAGAAAGATTTATTGTGGAAAGGTAACCGGTATTTTAAAGGGTTAAATGCATTTTTCGATTATCTTGAATCAAAAAAATACAAAATACAATACAGGGTTATGCTTGCCCGTTACCGGGGGAAAACCACCTGTACCGAATGCAACGGTAAAAGGCTGAAAAAAGAGGCATCTTATGTTAAAATTAACGGTAAATGCATTCAGGAGCTTGTGAATATACCGGTTGATGAGCTTCAGTATTTTTTCTCGCAACTTAAATTGAATAAATTCGAACATAAAGTCGCAGGCAGGATTTTAATTGAAATAAAAAACAGGCTGGATTATTTACGTCATGTCGGGTTAAGTTACCTTACGCTCAACAGGCTTTCTGCAACACTCTCGGGTGGTGAGTCACAGCGTATTAACCTGGCTACAACACTTGGGAGCAGCCTGGTGGGGTCGCTATATATACTCGACGAGCCGAGCATTGGCCTGCACCCGCGCGACACCCATTTACTCATAGAAGTGCTTAAAAGGCTTAAAGAAATTGGCAATACCGTGATTGTTGTAGAACATGATGAAGAGATCATGCGGAGTGCCGATGAAATGATTGATATTGGCCCATATGCCGGAAGAAATGGCGGCGAAATTGTATTTCAGGGAAGCCTTGATAAGATGCTTGATAAGAGTGACGGACTTACGGCAAAATATTTAACAGGGGCCGAAAAGATTGATGTTCCTGCCAAAAGAAGAAAATGGAACCACTTTATTGAATTTACCGGTGCCCGTCATAACAACCTCAAAAATATTGATGTAAAAATTCCCTTAAATGTATTAACAGTGATATCCGGCGTAAGCGGTTCTGGAAAATCATCACTAATTAAAAATATTGTATACCCAGCCTTAAGCAGGATATATAACGGAACGGGTGAAAAGACAGGGGATTTTGGCAGCGTACAGGGTGATGTCAGGGCTGTGTCGGGGGTGGAATTTGTAGACCAGAACCCTATCGGGAAATCATCACGGTCGAACTCTGTGACCTATATCAAGGCTTACGATGAAATAAGAAAACTCTTTGCCGACCAACAGTTATCAAAATTGAACGATTTTAAACCTTCGCATTTTTCGTTCAATGTTGAAGGAGGACGCTGCCCCGAATGCCAGGGAGAAGGGGAAGTTAAGGTTGAGATGCAGTTTATGGCCGATGTTCACCTTGTTTGCGAAAGCTGTAACGGGAAAAGGTTCAAAGATGAAATCCTGGAAGTGAAATATCACGGGAAAAATATCTACGATATACTCGAAAGTACTGTTGATGAGGCCATAGAATTCTTTGATGCTCAAAAAGGACATACAGAAAAGGCGATTGTTAAAAAGCTGAAGACACTCAGCGAGGTGGGGCTTGGCTATGTAAAACTGGGCCAGTCTTCGTCTACCCTCAGCGGCGGCGAAAGCCAGCGTGTAAAACTCGCTTCTTTTCTCGGGTTGGAAAACTCCCTTACCCCGACCCTTTTTATTTTTGATGAACCGACTACCGGTTTGCATTTCCACGATATAAAGAAACTGCTAGGCGCCCTTGATGCCCTGATAAAAAGAGGTCATAGTGTGCTGATAATTGAACACAACCCTGAAGTAATAAAATCGGCCGACTGGTTAATTGACCTGGGGCCTGAAGGGGGCAAGGGCGGAGGCAATATTGTTTACCAGGGGGTACCAGAGGGTATTGTTAATTGCAGTGCATCGTACACGGGAAAATTTTTAAAGGAAAAACTGGCACATTGAATATCCATGTTGATTACTTAAGACTATCATCATAATTTTAATACTGACTTAGTGACCTCTTCGTGCCTTAGCGTCTTTGTGGCTAAGGTTTTTACCAAGGGACTGTCCGCCTCCGCCTCAGGCAGATTTGGCAGGCCGGCCTGCCCGCCGCACTGCTAAGGTAGGCGGGGTCACTAAGATTCACAAGTCTTGATGGATCAAACTAAAAATATGGGGATTTAATTTGGATCAAGAAATTAAAGACTAAATGCGAATGGAGAGAGCAAATGCTTTTTTGATTTAATAATCTTCGCAACAGGTATCACGACCACAGGGGGTAATTCCTCCTGTTCATTATTATTTCATCATAATTATCGGGCTGTGATTGAGCAAGTCCTGTATCAGTTTATTTTTTCTTGTCTTCTTAAATTTTCCTTGATCCCTCTTGATTAAATGACATTGCATTGAACATAGTGTATTAGGGGTAAAATAAAAAAACCTGCACTGAAAAATGCAGGTTATATCTTAAGAGGAAAAAATCTTATTTTTCTTTAAAACCAAACATGATAGACACACAGCCGCTTGCCGGGTATTCTGAATCACCTTTGCCGACAGGGACTTTAATGGCTATCTTAAGCTGCTGGCTCGATTCGAGCCTGAAATCCCAGATACGTGAATTATTGTGTTCCCTGTTATCATACAAAATATTTTTGTATGCATCAATAACCTGAAACTCGATATTGCCCAATGCTTCTGATCCACAGACTGCTATCCGGTAATCTTGTCCGGAATAGAATGTTTTGTATAATTCGGCCTCTTCGCCTTCGGTTAAAATTGCAGCATGATAATTACCATCATGAATAAACGGTATCAATTCAAGCTTGCATATTTTCTTGGCAAAGCCTTTGCATTGTGCATGAACTGTAAAACTTACCGATGCAAGAAGTATAATTACAAAAAGTCCTTGTAATATTCTTTTCATAACTTTTTAATTTATTGTACAAAGTTTGTTCTAAGGTTATCAACAGATGAACGTAGTTCTTTAAAAACTTCGGGTGTTATGGTGATTTTAGTCTGCGACCTGAGTGTTGCCACGTTGGTTGTAGCATCAGGCTCAACTTTAATCTCGGATGTTTCGACCTTTATTTTATCAAATACGTTTTTCAAAGCGTTTATATCAGCAATTAATTCAGTAATGTCTTTATTCTCGGTTCCTGTCTGGTCTTTCTGGTTTTCAGCAAGCATCCTCAACACGATTTTGAATGATAATTTTTGTTCTGCAATCCTGTCAACCAGTTTGTTGCCCTGTATGTTGTTGTCTTCAACAAGCTGTGTGGCAATGTAAAGTCCTTCAATCCATCCGCCAATGAGCACAACTGTTGCAACAGCAGGTCTGTCATTTTCCTTGAGATACGAACTGGAGTTTAAAAATGTTTCGGAAATAATATCCATTATAACGTCACGGTTATCCAGGTTGTCTTCAAGGCGTTTTATTGTTTCATCGTCTATGGCGTCAGTAATATCAAGGCCTTCTGCCATTTTTCTTGCGGCTTCCATGTATTTAATGGATGTTTGTGTCTGGTCAAAAAGGCTGGCGAAGCTGAGATCGGTGGTATAAATGCCCAGGTTGAGGGCCATGCTCCTGTTACTTGTGTAATTGCCGGCATTGGTTACAGGGTTGAGAAGCTGCTCATCGTATTCAGCACCTGCAGATTTTATGAGCATTGCAGTTTCAAGGGGTGAAGGTAAAGAATAAAAGATTTTCTTCGCCTTGCTGATGTCATCAAAAATATCATCCTCACTAAGAAAATCTTCGATAGCCACATCTTTCTGTTTCTGTTTCGATTTATCTGTAGCACAATCTGTCAGGAATAAAATGCAGATAACGGAGAGAATTGTGATTATTTTCATCGAATAATGTCTGCGTTGCATGGGCTGATAGTTTATATATGATTACTATAAGGATTTATGTATCTAAGTGGTAGTAAAATTAATACTTTTTTTTTATTTACAAAATTTAGCTTCATCTTACGTTCCTTACATATGTTCATCCAAAATTTCAAGTTGAAATTACAATTTTTATTTGACAATAAAATTTTAATAGAAAATTATTTTGTCGGTTAGCAAAGGCATGTACTTCGGGTCAAGATTGGGTGACCACCCGATTAGGTATTTTGTAAGTTCACCTATTTCAAACATTTCAATGCCTGCGGTACCTGTTTCCTGCATAATATCGGCACGAAAAAATTCTTTTGCCAGGGCGATTTTTTTGTCATTTCTGCGAAAGGGCGATTTGCTTAATTCTGAGGCGCCGAACAACTGCAATATGTTACGGGCTATCACGGCAGGATACTTATAACTTACAATGGCAAATTCAACATCGTTATGCCCCATGGTATTGACCGCCACCGATATATCATTTTTGAAATAATTATTTACCATAAAAAGCAGAGCCACGCTCTCAACCTGTTTTTCATCTCTTAAGAAGGCAACCAGCCGCTCTTTGTTCCTCGGGTTCTTAACTTCGGGAATACCGTCTTTCTCAGTAATATTAAAGGTAGCCCCAACTCTTTTGGCAATGGCGTCTGCCCAACTGTTTAATTCCTGTATACCCTTGTGAAGGCTTGGCTCATTAAGCGATTTATAAACTGTACCCCCGGGCAATGGGCGCTTGATAGTGGTGTAATCGGTACCGATATAATAATCCTGGATGATATTCAGAGAGATGCCATGCGAGGCAGCCTGCTTTTCAATCCATTGTACGGCAAGGGTTAGCGAGTCAAGGGTAGATTTAATATCAAACTCTGTCCAGGGCGTAGTTTCCTGGCTGTCTATAAAAATAAAATAAAGCAGTACATTATCTTTGAGGCTTTTGCAAACGTTGTTGTTTATTCCTTTACGGTAATCAATCCGCTGAAAAGTATTTCCCGGCAAGATCAATAAAAGAAGAAAAAGAAGTACAACCTTTTTTAAATCTGTCATCTCTGTAATTTCTATTCTACTTCAACAAATACAAAGTTAACAAAGTGTTTTGTTTGACAAAATACAGGAAAATAAGTTATCAACAATTTTAGAAGCAGGAAATACTAAATCAGTTCGGGTTTGTTATTTTGAAAATTTTTGTTTTTATACCTGCATATGGCAGCCAGTCCGCACTCGTGGCATTTAGGTTTACGCGCGAGGCAAACATACCGTCCGTGCAAGATC
The DNA here is from genome assembly GCA_016936215.1 of Bacteroidales bacterium. Taxonomy (GTDB): domain Bacteria; phylum Bacteroidota; class Bacteroidia; order Bacteroidales; family UBA10428; genus JAFGPL01. The sequence continues at coordinate 3,398 of JAFGPL010000232.1, read as the reverse complement.
AGCCAGTGATGGGCGATAGAACGTAAATCTTCGGGAATGTATTTAACCAGTTGTTTTTCAGTTTCAAGTGGTGTTTTCGCCCCCGTGGTTAGCCCCAGCCTTGCAGAAACCCTGAATACATGGGTGTCAACTGCAATAGCAGGTTTATCGTATGCAACGGCAGCGATTACATTTGCTGTTTTTCGACCTACACCGGGGAGTTGCTGCAGCAATTCCACTTCTGAAGGTATTTCGCCGTTGAATTTCTCAACAGCGGTTTTGGCCATGTTAACGAGGTGTTTTGCCTTGTTGTTTGGGTAAGAGCAGCTTTTTATATAGGTAAAGACCTCGTCAGGGGTGGCATTTGCCATATCGTAAATGGTAGGGAACTTTTCAAGCAATTTCGGGGTAATAATATTCACTCTTTTATCGGTGCACTGTGCAGATAATATAACGGCCACAATCAGTTCATAGGGATTTGTATAAACCAGTTCGGTCTCTGCCACCGGACGGTGTTTCTGAAAATATTCCAGCACAAGGTGAAAAAGCTCTTTTTTTGTCATAGTGAAAATAAACTCAAAAATAGCATTTTGATGCCAACTTATACAAGCCGGGGGTGTAATTATCATGCCTGCATTTTAATTCTTCCGCTTATCTGATAAACCAGGTATTCACTTTAGCAGTTGGTATTTTCATTTCACAGTTCCGGTTTCATACTACATATTTCTTATTTTTGTACCCAAACAATATTATATGGGAGTATTACTTCAGGTTGACGGCATTTCAAAATCAATAGGCGACCTACAGCTTTTTTCCGATATTACTTTCGTGGTGAATACCGGTGAAAAAGTTGCCATTATTGCAAAGAACGGGGTGGGCAAAACTACCCTCATGAACATCATTGCAGGAGCAGACAGCGCCGATAGCGGTACGATATTTCTTGACAGGCAGGTAAAAACAGCATACCTGCGCCAGGAACCTTTGCTTACCGCCGGCAAAACTGTTTTTGAAGAAGTATTTCATTCATCGGATGAAATGATAATGGTTATCAGGGAATATGAAAAAGCACTGGTGTCGGGCGAACAAAAACCGCTCGAAGCCGCCATCGCAAAAATGGACCATTACAAGGCCTGGGATCATGAGGTGAGGGTAAAGCAGATACTTACAAGATTAAAGATCAGTGATCTTGACCAGAAAATTGAAATACTCTCCGGCGGGCAGAAAAAGCGTGTCGCGCTGGCACAGGTACTCATCAATAAGCCTGAATTTCTTATTCTTGACGAACCTACCAACCATCTTGATGTAGAGATGATCGAATGGCTCGAAGAGTACCTTAAAAAGTCGGGATGCACATTACTGATGGTTACCCACGACAGGTATTTTCTCGACCGTATTTGCGATGAAATTATTGAAATGGACAATAACCGGCTGTATGTTTATTCCGGTAATTACTCTGATTTTTTAAGAAAAAGGGAAGAGCGTATCGCCAATGAACAGGCTGTTGTGAGCAAGGCCAGGAACCTGCTGAGGAAGGAAACAGAATGGATGAGGCGTATGCCCCAGGCCAGGGCCACGAAGGCAAAGTCGCGCATAGAGGCCTTCTATGAACTTAAAGAAGTGGCCTCGGGTAAAAAGGAGGCCAAAAACATGAAAATAAATATTGCCGCTACGCGCATGGGGAAAAAGATACTCGAGGCACACGGACTTTCATTCAAATGGGACAATACCTATTATATTAAAGATTTCAGTTATAATTTTGCACGCAACGAAAAAATCGGCATCATAGGCAAAAACGGGGCAGGCAAATCAACGCTTCTCGAATTGCTTACAGGTGCGCTCAAACCTGAAAAGGGAACTCTTGAACATGGCGAAACCGTTGTTTTCGGGTTTGTGAGGCAGGAAGGTATCTCCTTCGATGAAAGCCAGAAGGTGATAGATGTCGCGCGCTCAATTGCCGAAACAGTTACACTTGGCAACGGAAATGTTGTGGATGTTTCGCAATTCCTTACCCAGTTTATGTTTCCGCCTTCGGTACAGCACAATTACATTTCAAAACTAAGCGGGGGAGAAAAGCGCAGGCTGTACCTTCTGACCATCCTGATGAGACGGCCGAATTTTCTAATCCTCGACGAGCCTACCAACGACATTGACATCATGTCGCTTGCTATTCTTGAAGATTACCTTCAGAACTTTAACGGCTGTGTATTGATTGTTTCGCACGACCGTTTCTTTATGGACCAGATCGTTGACCATATTTTTGTTTTTGAAGGAGATGCCGTGATAAAAGATTTTCCGGGCAATTACTCCGATTACAGGGAGTATGTTGAGCAAAAAATCAAAAAAGAGAAGGCATCTGAAAAGATTCAGGCTGCACCGGAAAAAGCAAAACCTGAAAGAGCAGTTAAGCCAAAACCTACCTATAAAGAAAAACAGGAACATGAACGACTTATAAAGGAGATAGAACAACTGGAATCTGAAAAAAAAGAACTGGAGATACAGTTATCATCCGGCAACCTCAGCCACGGTGAGTTGAGTGAAAAATCCACGCGCATCGGTGCGCTGATTGAAGAGATAAATGCCAAAACCAACCGGTGGATAGAACTTGAAGAAAAGATGGAAGGGTAGGGGGCGGTTAAAGGGTATGTCTTTTGTCTTTTCCCAAAGGCCGAAGGCCTGAAGAAGCCGCGAGCCGCGAGCTGTGAGAAACCCGGAACCATATAAAGAAGCCACGGGCCAAGGGCCGCGAGCCACGAAAAAACCCGAAACCCTTTTCTTCCCCTAAAGGCCTAAAGCCTTTCTTCCCTCTCACCTCTCCTCACCCGTTCCCAACTCGTTGAAAACTATCCCGCTATAAAGCTTGGCTTCTAATAGATATTTAGTAAATTGCCCCTGCTTTTCCTTTATGACACAATTGTTTATCTAAAACCATTTACCTGTCTATGAAACAAAATATGGAAAATCATGATTTAACGTGCAAGCTATACGCGAAATATAGGTGCTTTTTGGCAAGGGGGTACGTATATTTGGATGTTTTATGCACAAGGCTGGGAAACCGTTACCATTGAAAATGATTACTATATTTCTTAAATTTGACATGTGAAACAGAGAATTTATATAGACACTTCAGTTTTTGGCGGATACTATGATGATGAATTCGCAGAACATACAAAGCCATTGTTTAATAGGCTTAAAAACAATGAGTTCAAGTTATTGTTCTCATCAGTGACTCAGGATGAGCTGAATAATGCTCCTGATAGGGTGAAAGACTTGGTAAAAGGACTAAAGGTAGAGTATACAGAGTTTCTTGACGTGACAGATGAAGCAACAGAGTTGGCATCAGAATACATAGCTGAAGGAGTAGTTGGGCAAACCAGTTTTGCAGACTGTTTACACATAGCTTTAGCAACTATAAACCGGGC
>JAFGPL010000231.1 GCA_016936215.1 Bacteroidales bacterium | reverse complement strand
CCGAGTTTATCTTCCAGCCCTTCAAATTTTTCAAAGGCCCAGCGGGCAAATTTTACCACAACATAATCTCCCGACGGGGTATACTTTTCAAGCGAACCATCGCGCCAGTATGGTATTTCATCCATGGTCAACCCTCCGGCAAGAAGGGAGGATACATAGGCAATCGGGAACCCGGTGGCTTTTGAGGCCAGCGCCGAAGAACGCGATGTGCGGGGATTGATTTCAATGACAACCACCCGGCCTGTTATAGGGTCGTGGGCAAATTGTACATTGGTGCCCCCAATCACCTCGATGGCTTCAACTATATCGTAAGCATATTTCTGAAGTTTCTCCCGCAACTTTTTATCAATAGTCAACATGGGAGCTGTACAATATGAATCGCCGGTGTGAACTCCCATGGCGTCTACATTCTCGATAAAACAAACCGTTATCAACTGGTTTTTTGCGTCGCGCACCACTTCAAGCTCAAGTTCTTCCCATCCAAGCACCGATTCCTCAATAAGTACCTGGTTAACGATACTTGCAGACAACCCGCGGCTTGCAACCAATCTCAATTCTTCAATATTATATACAATACCACCACCTGTGCCCCCCATGGTGTATGCCGGACGAACGACCACGGGGTATCCAAGCTCTTCAGCCACCTTTTCTGCTTCTTCAACACTGTTTACAGCTTTGCTTTTCGGCATTTCAATTCCCAGCCTGTTCATAGTTTCCTTGAAAGCGGTACGGTCTTCGCCACGCTCAATGGCGTCAATATTTACACCTATTACTTTTACCCCGTATTTGTCGAGAACCCCTTCCCTGGCAAGCAACGATGAAAGGTTAAGCCCGGTCTGACCACCCAGGTTAGGCAATAACGCATCAGGCCGCTCTTTTTTAATTATTTCTGTAAGCGCATAAATATTTAATGGCTCAATATAGGTTACATCCGCCATCTCAGGGTCGGTCATGATGGTAGCAGGATTGGAATTTACCAATACAATCTTATACCCCATTGACCTGAGCGCTTTGCAAGCCTGTGTGCCCGAATAGTCGAATTCGCATGCCTGCCCGATAATGATCGGTCCTGAGCCGATGATAAGTATTTTATGAATGTCTTGTCGTTTTGCCATGGAATAAAAATTTTAGGATTCTATGTTTTATTTAAGGGTCACAATATAGAAAATAGATTACAAAAAGAATAACATATACCCCTTAATTTATTAAAGAGATATTAACCATGACAGGTCGAAAATGTAAAGCATTATTGTCCGATGAAAAAAATGTATTCTTATTGGACAGAAATGCATCAATGTTTTTTTGAAGAGACTTTAATCGCAGTCGTTAAAGCTCTTGTCGTACTGGCGCATGGCTCTTTCGCTCATACCCATGCTCGAGAAACCTCCATCGTGGTATAGGTTCTGCATGGTGACTTTTTTAGTGAGGTCTGAGAAAAGGGTGACGATATAGTTGGCGCAATCTTCGGCAGATGCATTGCCAAGCGGAGACATGCGCTCGGTAAAATCTATCAGCGAATCAATTCCTTTCACCCCCGCACCGGCAGTGGTCATGGTTGGTGACTGGCTTATGGTATTGACCCTTATTTTCTTGTCTTTCCCGTAAATGTAACCGAAACTGCGGGCAATTGATTCAAGCAGCGCTTTGGCATCGCCCATGTCATTATATTTATCAAGTGTTCTCTGGGCTGCAACATAAGAAAGGGCAACAACCGATCCCCATTCTTTAATGGCATCGAGCTTACGTGCAGACAAAAGAATTTTATGAAATGACAGGGCAGAAATATCAAGCGTTTTATGAAAATAGTCGTAATTAAGGGCATCATATGGCAGTCCCTTTCTTACATTGGGCGACATTCCGATAGAGTGAAGGACAAAATCAACCTTGCCCCCAAAAATTTCCATTGATTTTTTCAGCAGGTTTTCAATATCCTCTGAACTTGTTGCATCGGCAGGAATAATTTCAGCATTGCAAATTTTTCCTAATTCGGCAATCGTGCCAAGCCTCATGGCAACGGCTGTATTGGTAAGCACAAGTTGTGCACCTTCTTCATGCGCCTTTAGCGCTGTTTGCCATGCAATTGATTGTTCATTCAATGCACCGAAGATAATCCCTTTTTTACCTTTTAATAGATTATATGCCATTTTAAAGAATTTTAAAATTTTGCGTGCAAATATAAGCCATGATGCTTAAAGAGAAAAATAATTTAGAATAAATATAAATAAATGATCAATATGAGTAGGCTGAAAGTAAGCAGGCTGTTGGTGTATTGAAAAATTGAATTCTGTAAACGACTGGAGATGAAAGCTAATTGCAAATGTTTCAGTTTTTTAGCATTTCACGTGCATTTTCCATGGCTGCTTCTGTCAGTTCTTTTCCGCTAAGCATTTTTGCAATCTCAAGATGGCGTTCTCCTTCTGTAAGAAGTTTTATGCGTGTATGAACGATTTCTTTGTCTTCAAGTTTATATACCATGTAGTGGTAATCCCCTTTACCGGCAACCTGCGGCAAATGTGTGATATTGATTACCTGCATCCCGGCAGACATGTTTTTGATGATTGTGCCGACTTTATCGGCAATTTCGCCTGAAACACCTGTATCAATTTCATCAAAAATAATGGTTGGAAGGCCTGATGAACCTGAAAGAAGCGATTTTATGGCAAGCATAAACCTTGATAACTCCCCTCCGGACGCTGTCTTTGAAATATCCTTCGGAGGCATGTTTTTATTCGCACTGAACAAAAACTGTACAAAGTCTTTTCCGTTGGGCGTAAAGTCATCAAGCAGCTGGTGATGGATAATAAAAGAGGCATTTGGGATACCGACCATTTGCAATATCCCGGTAACATTATCCTGAATTGCACCGAATTTTTGTTTTCTGGCTTCAGACAGCAATTCAGATTTTTTTTCAAGTTCTTCTTTTGCCTTATTAAGTTCATTGGTAAGTGCACCTATCCTGAAATCAATATTTGCGATGGCATCAATTTTTAATTTCAGGTCATTTTGCAGGTTAATCAATCCGGATACAGTACCGCTATGATGTTTTTGCTGCAACGTAAAAATCAAATCCAGTCTTGAGTTTACAAAATCAAGCCTTTCAGGGTCATCAACGATTTTGTTGTTGAGGTGTTCAATTTCTGCATAAATATCTTTCGATTCAATAAACATGCTTTCCAGCCTCAGGTAAAGATTATCAGCTTCGGGCAAATATTTTTTAAAATGGGAGGTGATGTTCTGCAAAGCTTTGAGTTTTGAAATCAGACCTTGTTCATCATCAGATAACAAATTCGTTGCTTCCAGAAGGTTCGATTTAATTTCTAAAGCATGTGTCAGTTGTTCCTGCTCTGTTTCCAACTGCTCCTGTTCATTCTCCCGGAGTTTTGCATTTGCAAGCTGATCGTACTGGAAGACCAGGTAATCAAGGTCTGATTTGTTTTTCTCGGCACCGGCAATTACTTCGTTGTATTCTTGCAGAAGCTTTATGTATTTGTGATAAAAGGTTTTATATGTTTCAAGAAGTTGTTGATGTTTCCCGAAATTGTCAATTACACTAAGTTGGAAAATGCTGTTGTTCAGAGAGAGGTTTTCATGCTGTGAATGTATATCTACCAGCTTAGAGGTAAGTTCGCCCAGGGTTTCCAATGTCACAGGGGTATCGTTTATAAAAGCCCTTGATTTGCCATTTGCATTTATTTCACGCCTGATAATGGTATTGTCTTCATAATCAATGCTATTCTGCTGGAAAAAGTTATGCAGTTTATAATCTGAAATCTGAAACACACCCTCCACGATACATTTTTTCTCTTTGTTCTGAAGAACAGAGGTATCTGCCCGCCGGCCAAGTATGAGGGATAATGCCCCAAGCAGGATAGATTTACCGGCCCCGGTTTCACCGGTGATGATAGACAAGCCTCTGTTAAATTCAATCCGAAGGTTGTCAATTAAGGCGTAATTGTCTATATATAATGATTTTAGCATGCGATTTCAGGCCACTTGATAACTGCGTGATAAATTTAAACAAAAGAAATAAAATGTGGTTGAAAATGCCGGTCTAAATATAAAAAGGTTTTGAACAATGCCGAAGTCACATAACAGGTTACCGTATAATCTGTTCGTATTTGCTTTTATGTGAAGGGTCAATTTCATTAAGCAATGCAAATACCCTTGTTTTTTCATCCTGAAAAGATTCTTTAAAAATATTGACAAATTCATCTGATTTGGCATCAAGCACCACTTGAAGGTAAAACATAAAGGGGTCGGGTTTGTCGCGCGATACCTGTTGTAAAAGCTTTAAATATTCAGCAATTCCATTTCGGGCTTCGTTGGTTTTTTCATGCATCATATCAAGCCCGAGGCGGTGATATTTATAGAAAAAATCTCTGACAGGTGCAAAATCTTCATTTAAAATGCTGCTAACCAACCAGTAACGATTTTTCCTGCTGGTGCTTTCCATCGCCCGCCATCCCCTTTCGGCAGCGTTTTGGGCATTGTTTACTATGTTTTCGGCTTGCTGGAAAAAGGGTGTGCCCCCTTCGGGTGAGAAAGAATCATAGTCCATTCCGATAATGATATAAGCATAGTATGCAAGAATGGAAGTAAGGTTTGACAAATGCTGTGTTTCGCTAAATTCAAGGGGTTGAAACTCAACATATCTGAAATGGAGATCGTTATCAACATAATTCAGCATCACAGAGTTATATGATGAGTTAAATACAGGCCGTCTGGCCTGTATCTGCAAACTACCCTTAAACTCATCTACACCAAGTTGCTCTTTGAGGTTAAAGAGCATGGTACATTCAATCCGCTCATGAACCGCAAAGTTATGGCCGGTCCATGAGGTATTGTTCATGAATTCGTTTATGGCGGTCTGCAGGGTTTGGAAGACCTGTTTGTTGGTACCCTGTATTTGTTGTGTTATGACCTGAACATTGCAAATGAGTTCCTGGCCATGCACATTAATAAGAATAAACGGAAAGATCAGTATAAATATAATCCGGCGCATCATGTCAGATAATTTCCAAAAGTTTATCAATAATATCTTCAGCAACTTCAGTTTTAGATTTTAACTCAAAAT
>JAFGPL010000022.1 GCA_016936215.1 Bacteroidales bacterium | reverse complement strand
TGCCGATCCGGTAAGGTGCATTGCATTTGAAGATTCCTTTTACGGTGCAATCGCAGCCAAAGCTGCCAGGATGAAAGTGGTGCTGGTACCCGACCATGAGGATATTAAAAGTCCAAGGTTCGGTTTTGCCGATTTAATAACAGGTTCACTTGAAACAATTAGTCTAAAAGACATTGAAACCTTATTAAAGGACTGAGTAAATATAAGTTTACCGAATGTTAAAGCCGATTAAATATTATTCCACCAATTTAAAAGCCGGTGAGGTATTGTTCAGGGATGCCCTGTTAAAAGGCCTTGCACCCGATGGGGGATTGTATATGCCCCATGAGATACCTGTCATCCCGAAAGAGGAGTTTTTTTCATTCTCAAAGTGTACTTACGATGAAATTGCATACGAAGTCACACGCAGGTTTTTGCATACCGAGATCCCCGATGCCGATCTTCGCAATATCGTGCGTGATGCATACGATTTTCAGGTGCCGTTAGAGAAGGTATTTGACAGGAAATATTTAATGAGGCTTGATCAGGGGCCTACTGCTTCTTTCAAGGATTTTGCAGCACGCATGATGGGGCGCCTGATGCAGTTTTTTCTTCAGCAGGAAAATCGCAAAATGCTTATCCTTACCGCTACATCGGGTGATACAGGCAGCGCCATTGCAAATGCATTTTATGGGCTGGATAATATCAAAGTAGTGGTGCTGTTTCCTGAGAAAGAGGTTACCGATCGTCAGCGCAAACAGATGACCACGCTGCACAAAAATATACAAATCATTGCCCTGGACGGCAAATTTGATGATTGTCAGGCACTTGTCAAACAGGCATTTTCAGACCCGGAGCTGGATTATCTCCAGCTCTCGTCAGCCAATTCGATCAATATCGGCAGGCTGCTTCCGCAATCGGTTTACTATGTTTATGCCTTTGCAAAGCTCAACAACGGCAGTGAAAATGATAACGTTGTTTTCTCGGTGCCGTCGGGTAATTTCGGCAACCTAATGGGCGGGCTTATCGCCATGAAAACAGGACTGCCGGTAAAAAGGTTCGTGGTTTCAACAAACGAAAACGACGAGGTGCCTGTTTACTGGAAGACAGGCATGTACCAGACCATTGTGCCTTCGTTAAATTGCATATCGAGTGCTATGAATGTAGGCCACCCGAGCAATATGGCCAGGATTGTTGCGCTTTATGGCGGGGTGATGGACGAAAAGGGAAATATCGTTAAGGAGCCTGCCCTCGAAAAGATGCGGGCGGATATGTTTGCTGTGGCCATTGATGACAGTCACACGCGGGAGACCCTCAGTAAGGTTTATGCAGAATATAAACTGTTGCTCGAACCTCATGGCGCCGTTTCATGGGCAGGGCTGATGAGAGATTTTGAAGCAAATAGCAGAGACGGTGCACCGGAACAGCTTTGTATAAGCCTCGAAACAGCCCACCCGGCGAAGTTCCCCGAAGAAATAAGGTCTATCCTCGGGATTGAGCCCGAGCTTCCCGACAGCCTGAAAGACCTGGATGACAAAGAAGAAAATTACGATAAGATTGAGAATGATTACCCATCATTTAAGAATTACCTTAAAGATAATTACCTATAAAAGCCATTTTTATGCATGCTGTATGTTCCGATTTAGAAGGTGTTTGGGTTCCTGAGGTTTGGATAAATGTTTCGCAGAAAACAGGCATTGACGAACTGAAACTTACCACCCGCGATATAAAAGATTACGATGAGCTGATGCAATATCGTATTAAGATACTGAAGCAGCACAATCTTAAACTTAAAGATATTCAACATGTAATCGCTACCATTAAACCTCTTGACGGGGCGCTCGAAATGGTGAACTGGCTGAAACAGCATACACGTTTTATCGTGGTCTCAGATACCTTTGTCGAGTTTGCCTCGCCGCTTATGGAGCAACTCGAATGGCCCACGCTCTTCTGCCACTCCCTAATAGTTGATGACGACGATACAATTACTGGTTACAAGTTAAGGCAGAAAGACCCGAAGATGAAGGTAGTGCAGGCGTTGCAAAGCCTCTGCTATAAAGTGATAGCCTTTGGCGACTCTTACAATGATATCTCTATGCTCCGTCAGGCCGATGATGCCATACTTTTCAGGCCGCCGCAGAATGTCGTGGATGATTTCCCACAGTTTACCGTAATGCACGATTACACCGAACTGAAACAATACCTATCAGGCCATTTCGGGTTTTGAGGCTTTTATCTAATTATGTTATTGGTTATAGAATTTGTCTTGAGGCCAATTTAATAGGTTGTTTTTAATGTACTCCGAGATTTTTTGAAATGATTGTTTATCCCTGATAATGTGATCGTGAAATCGGGATTGCCAGGCGGAAATAAATCCCAATCTGTTGCAATGTTTGGTTACTGCTGATTTATACCCTCCAACGATGGATGACAGGGTGTTTTTACCCTGATTTTGAAAACGTTGCTGACCAATGGTTTTACCGGTTGAGGACGGAGATTCTGTAGATGGTATTTGCGGTTGCAGAGACAACGCATGCGTTGTCTCTGCAATGGTCGCCAAATCCGCATTATCAACATCACCAGAATTATCTCCATTCAAAATAATTATACTGTGTACATGATTTGGCATGACAACAAATTCACCTAATTCAGTATTTTTAGCATGATTTTTTATTTCATACCACAATACATTTGCAATGATGCCTGCGGGGGAATATTGCATTGTCCCATTTTGTATTTCTCCAAAAAAATGTTCTCTGTCTTTGTTACAAATAGTTACAAAACAGGAAGCATTCCAACCATAATTCCAATTTTGCAACCGGGCAGAAGGAATACGATATTCATTCTGAAATTTATCGGACATGGCATTACTTCTAAACGTTTTTTGGTATGATTTTAATATGTTTACTTTCCAAAATTGACATATTATTCCAAAAGCTTAAACTGCATTTCGTTTACCCAGCTAAATAGCAATGATAAAGTAGGTTTCTTCGTATTATTACTGCAGGCGCCACAAATGTTTCTTAAGGTTTGCAAGAGTCAATAATGTATTATTATGATTCATTGGTATTTTAGGCTTTTAATTTTTCTTTGCATAGCATTCTCGAAAAACAGTGTAATTTACAAATTATCAACAAAAACACAACCTTTCCTGCATGATACTATTTACCTGGTGAACTATAATTTACATGAGCTAAAGATTCATTAATCTCATGAGTTAATTGTTACTTTTTTATTTCGTATTTTTATATCCATAAGAGAACCAAAAACTATTCAAGTATGAGACCAGCTTTTAAAAACATTATGAAAAGAATACAGTGTAAGGACTGTGTTTTTTTATTGATTTTTGTATTTAGTTTAAATTATCTGTACGCCCAACCCTCAGGCGGGCCCTACGGCCCTGTTCAGCAAAAATATGAATTACCTGAAGTCACAGGTAAATTATATTATGTTGCACCTGATGGTATTGCAGCATCGCAGGGAGATGAACTTTCCAGGCCAACAACTATAGAATCGGCCATTGAGAAGGTAAAAACTGGGGATGCGATTATCCTTCGTGGTGGTGTCTATCGCACCGGCGACCTGGAGTTCAACCAGGGCATAACCATTCAGCCTTATGCCGGTGAACAACCTGTTTTTAAAGGTACATTCGAAGCCAAAGAATGGAAGAAGATAAGTGGCGGTTTATGGAAAACACCATGGACAAAATTTTTTCGTGCCTACCCGGATGACTGGTGGTCGCGCGACAGGTTCGGCCATGCCACACCCCTGCATATTTTCAATAACGATATGGTTTTTGTTGATGGCAAAATACTTAAATCTGCAGGATGGGAAGGCGAGGTTGATGAAAATTCATTTTACATGGACTATGAAAACGGTTTTGTATATATTGGTGTGGACCCGACAGACCACCTGGTTGAGATTACCGCGCACAATTTCGGGTTGCACCGGGTAACAAAGGATGTCCACGGAAAAAAGAACGACCGGAAAGGCGTAATCCTCAAGGGTGTTACCCTTACCCAATATGCATACTGCGCCCTCGAGATTGATGGTTTTGAACCACAGGGTCTTGCCGATCCTTCAACCTTTGGTAAAGATGTTGTCGGTTCTTTGATCGAACATTGTACCTTCTCGTTTTGCGGAAGGGTAGGGGCTTACCTGCGTGGTGATAACCTTGTGCTTAGAAACTGCAAGGTGCATGATACCACTACCGAAGGTATTTACCTGCTTTCTTCATCAGATTGCCTGCTTGAAAAAAATATGTTTTCGCGTAACAATATTGAAGATATCACAGGTTATTATCCTGCCGCCGTGAAAATTTTCAACCAGACCCACCGTGTTACCTGCCAGGATAACCTGGTATACGACCTTTCTGTTTCAAACGGGATATGGTACGATGTGGGCAATGTTGATGGACGGTTTCTCAATAACTGGGTCGAAGGTGTCGGCAGCATTGAAGGAAAAGGTAGCAACAACCGGATGTGGCCCAGCAATAACGGATTTTTTTTCGAGATTTCAAAAGGGGCCATCTGTGCCGGCAATGTATTTGTGAATTGTGACCATGGAATTATGATCCTTAATAGTTCAAATGTCCATGTTTACCAGAATACCTTCGTGAACAGCACCGCCTGCATTGGCCGCGACAAACGTAGCGCGGTGGGCGACCATTTCGGGTGGCACCCGAGCACCGGCCCGGATGTTGAACAGCGGTACGGACATATATTTGTAAATAACCTGCTAACAGGAGACGCAAATTTTCAAAGACCATTGATGCTTGTATGGCAACATCCCGACCTCTGTGAAAAACTCGATAAGTCACCCCTTGCACAGTATGATCACAATGTATTTGTAAAAGATGCAAAAAGCGGGTTTAATACATTGTTGTTCTGGAGCCCGTCTAAAGAAGAAGGGTGCCAGGCCTCCATCACTACCCTTGACGGGATGAAGAAGCTTTTTGACGGTTCTTCTTCCAACAGCAGGGTTTATGAAAATTGCAATATGCCCCTTTTTAAAAGCAGGGAACTCGTTAATTTTCAGCTCAATCCGGCATTTCCGGGTATAAATGCAGCGACATCACTGCCTGTCAATGTACAAAAGCTGCTGGGACTGCCCCTGAAATATAAACCCTTTGTTGGGGCTTACGACGTGAAGTGACTATTTTGGTCTCATTGCCAGATCATGAAATTTTATGAGGCTGTGTGAAAAGTCAATAAGCAACGTCATTGCAAGGGAGGTACGACCGAAGCAATCTCCTGAATAAGAATAGATTGCTTAACTTCGTTCGTATGACGGTTTCAAAAAAATTGACTTTTTACACAGCCTCATAAATATTATAATATTTTCTTAACCACGAAAGACAGGCAAATCATTTTTTATCTATTCCCTCGTGATCTACTAATCTATCTTCCCTGTATTCCGCTGCTTTTACTGTCGCTTTCGATCTCTACTTTCCGGTTGAGTTTTTTTACACTTTTGCCCTTGTTAAATTTAAAGGCGTAACTAAACTGGATAAAATATGATACATCAAACCCGATTACCGTTTTATTATACAATAGCGGGGTTTCAGTTACGGTTTTGGTAAGGTCTACATCTTTGGAAAAGGGCAACAGCCAGAAACATCCGAAATTATGATTGCCGGCTTCTTTCTGCGCGCCAAAACCGTAAAATGGTATATTGTACGTTTTGCTTTGTGCATTAACACTTACCCCATTGAACGACATAAATGCAAAACCGGTAAGCTTCTGTTTCTCAAGTCTGTGAAAAACCTGGGCGTTTATGCTGTACGATGAATAATCGCGTGCAGGTATTACGGTTGTCTGATTACGGTATTCGAGAAATTGTCCCTGGAAAAACCGCGCGTTGAGGTTTACGAACCAAAGCAGTCCGTTGATCCCACCGCCACGTTCATTTCCGCTAAGCAGGTTGTAAGGCTTGGTAAGTATCGTTAAATTATTGTCAATAGGCGATTCCACAAGCTCGTTGCTCATCCCGGTTTTGTCTGAAAGAAATTCATAATATACATAAGGAGAGATGTAGTTCTTTTTGAAATTCCATGTGTAAGTGAGCTGCATGCGGTCGCGGTATTCAGGCTTTAGTTTGGGATTTCCCTGGGTAATATTATAACTCGCGTTGATTTTTGGAAACGGGTTGAGATCATATATACCGGGCCGGTTGATTCGCCTGTTGTAAGTAAATTTTAAATTGTGCAGGGCAGAAAATTTGTATTGCAGGTTGGCCGAAGGAAGAATACAATAATAATCAATCGAAGTTTCTTCATTCACAGAACTGTTTGTGTTTTCAACCCTTACAATTCCCTGAAGCCCTAATTTTTTCAGGTTTAACGTGATACCGGCATACACCGAATTGCGCAACTCTGAATAGGTAAACCGGTTGCTCATGTTGGTAAAATTACTTGTGAAATCATAATCTATCTCCTGGTAATACAACTGGTAACCGGCTTCGAGCTTGGTCGAAAGCCCTATGGGGTGTACATAGTTCAGTTTGGTAGAAAAATAGCTGCGCTCGTTGATATTGGTTTCAACGCGGCTTTGTGTATCAAGGGGTACAGATAAATAAGAAAATAATGTATTTATAAAATCATTACCGTCCTCTGATTTAAAAAGATAATAACTTGATTCGGCAGTGAATTCCTGCACCGGTTTGCTGAAGGTCTTTTTATAAAAAAGTGAGAGGGAGCCTTCATCGCTTTCGAGTTTTGAACCGGTAACAGATGAAAGATAGCTCATTACCCCGTCTCCGTTGTGCAGGTTGGCGCTGTTTTCCAAACCTGTTCTCTGGTAGATGGGTTTATAAGTCAGGTTTAGGCTGAGGTTGTTTTTATCATTCAGATAATAGTCAAAACCTGTATTGACCGAAGGAACAGTAACTTCAATATCGCCGCTTCCGGTCATGTTGCTTACCGAGTCGTTGTAGAAAAACCTGTTATAATTGGTTGATGCAATATTCAGCCTTTGGGTAAATGCAAAGGCGGTAACATAGAAAGTGATATTTCCCATTCCGTAATCAAGGCTTCCCGAGGTTACAACCGTTGGTTTGTTAATGGGCTTTACATACATGGACACGTTGCCGTTCATGCCATACCGGGCTTCTTTTTTTAATATGATATTGATTACGCCGTCTATATTGCCTTCATATTTTCCCGATGGATTGCTGATGATTTCAATGGTTTTTATGTCTGAAGGCAATAGCCTGGCAAGAAATTCTTTGTCACGTTGTTTACCGTCCACCTGGATGATGAAGTTTGAACTTCCGTTCATGGTGACGTTGTTCTGAAAATCAACCTGTACCTGCGGGATTCTTTTAAGTATGTCATAGCCTGTATTCGAAGACTTTGCAACTTCCTCCGGAATTGAATATACCGTGCGGTCTACCAGTTCCTGACCTTTAAGCCTCTGACCTTTTATTACCGCTTCTTCTAACTGTTGGGAAGCTTCGTATAGAAAGATGGTATCGGCAAACGTTATTCCGGTTGTACCCTCAACATTTATGTTGGTCCCGGTGGGGGCATATCCGAGATAGTTGACCTGAACAAAATAGCTACCAGGTTTAACCTTTTCAAAAGTATATTTGCCACTCATCAGGGTAATACCCCCGGTTATGAGGTTTGAATCGGGCATGTGCTGTAATCCCACAGATGCATATGCCACCGGGGATTTATCGCTTGCGGCCACTACATAGCCGGTGATGGTTTGTGCCTGCATGTCTATTGACAGGATGAACATGAAAAGGCAGAGAATTTTTTTCATTTATTTTAAAAATAGAGAATGTAATAAAAAATCGTCTCAGGGCAAAGCAACGATCGTTGTTTCACCGCTAATTACCGTTGGAATTGACATGTTCATGCCCTGGGCTTCTACACCCAAATCGCCTTCCATATGATACTTTCCTTCACTTTTAATGATCATTCCGGTGTTGGTTTCTATTGTCATGGCCGACTTGCTGGAACCCCTTATGTTGTTGGTGATAGTAGCTGCATCCATTTTTACAGGGGCTGACGATGCTGGTTCAATGGTTGAATCAAAGCCAATATCTGCGATATTGTTATTTGTACCATTGAGTTTGTATTTGCTGGTAATAAGGTACATCATCCCGCCCGAATTTGTTTTCAGGGAGATATCCCACGATCCGCCTGTTTCAACCTCTTTCCCCGGCAGGTAGGCTGTAATGGATTCTATGGTTGACTGTATAGAGCCGGGATCGGCCATCATGGCTGCCCTTGACTTTATAACCTGGGCATACTGCGATTTTATGGAATCAACATCTTTCATCATCAAGTCGGTAAAAAGCTTAAGGTTGATGAGTTCAATAACCTTTCCATCGAAACCCATCTTTGCATAAAGCGGGTTTGAACAGTAACGGTTCATTAAAACTGAGAGCACTTCCCCGATATCATTGGATTGGAGGTCGCCGGGCTTTGAAGAATTGATGTCTATATTCATCCCGGCTGCATTGGTATTGACCAGCATGGTGTCAAAACGGATTTCCATTACCAGAAAATCTACCCCCGACTCGACCATTTTCATTGAAAGAACGGTGGTAGAATTTACAGCGGTATTCTGCTGCATGCCGCCCATTGTCTGGCTCATGTTTTGCGTGGATACGGTTTTAATACGGTAGGTTTTGTTTTGCACAGGGTTAAGTTTTAACATAACAGGTTGTTGTGCCCATACAGACAAACCTATGCAAAATGCGATCATCGTAACAAAAATTTTTTTCATCGGTTAATTGTTTTAGAATGTTTGATTTTTTAAGCGTTAAATATTCTCAAATCAGCGAGTTCTTATTTATATCATTGGTAATAAACACCCTTCGACTTCGCTAAGGGTGACAGTCAGGCTGAGACCTCGATAGTGCTAAACCACTATTTAATAATTAGTTGACACCTTAGTCAGCCTGAGCGAAGTCGAAGGCTAATACCATCGTGTCATTAGCAGCGAAGTCGAAGCCTGATAGAAAAAACCTAAATAACTTGCCTAATTAGTGTCTGTCCATAAAGTCGTGGGGCTGTTCTTTAAAGTTCGCAGACGAGGCGCGTGAAGTCCGAAAAAAGGGAGTTTACCATTCGTAAATGACCTTTTTGAGGACGAGC
>JAFGPL010000230.1 GCA_016936215.1 Bacteroidales bacterium | reverse complement strand
GATTTGGCTATCCTGAAAACCCTGTTCCATCCGGCTGTATCCATGGGAGGGTAGCCTGTGAGCGGAAACATGCAGCCGTCATGTTTTCCTCTTAAAAAGGACGTTAATCCGTTGATGGTGAATTGTGTATCCGGGGCTTTAAATTCGCGTAACCCGAAATCTAATATCTGACAGTCAATGGTATTTTTCCCGGACTTTAATTCAACAGAAAGTCTATACAGCGCCGGTTCAAATTCACTCCACAACACAGCTTTTTCACCAAGCGGGTAATCAAGCTCAACACTGTTTTCCCCCTTTGGTACTTCAATGGTGAATGATTTTGCTTTTACAAGGTGTTTCTTATGGGTATTCCATAGTTCGGCTTTAAGTGTAATGCTTGCACCTGTAAGTTGTTCACCCTCGTTCAGGGTCTTTATCAATACCTTAACCGATTTTGAATCTATGTCAGGATATGTCCTTACGGTATGGATACGGGCCGGATTTGAAACTTCGATGCAAAACCTGCCAAGAATTCCGTTCCAGTTTGTCTGCATATTTTCTTCATAAGCATGCGAACCTGCAACTGGCACAAGGTTGATATCATTATCTACCATAATGGTTAACTGATGTTTACCCGGGGCAAGCACACCGGTAAGGTCGTAAACCTGTTTTGAGAAAATGGTGTTGTTGCTTCCCAGGTAAGTGGTGTCGAACCATACGTGAGTGACTTTGGTGCGTTCCATAATAAGCTCAATATGTTTTCCTGTCCAATCTTCCGGAACTTCAATATCTTTTTTATACCATGCAGCCCCATAATATTTGTATGCCCTGTTCAGGTGCATATGGGTGGTGTCTTTGTTCAGCCAGCCTTTTTTGTTTTCATCCATCGAACCGGGCAGGGTGATTGAATCTGTGAAAGTATTTTGATACCATTTTTCCTGAATGCCTTTTTTACCTTCATCGGTGCTGAATTGCCATATCCCCGAAAGGTCATGGGTAATTCTTATGTTTTCTGTGTCATTTACCGAGCATGACAGGACGAATACCGAAATAACTGTCGCAAACAACAGGTTGCCAAAGATTTTTACCGGTTTCATAAAAAAAATGTTTTGGTTCAGGGAATAAAGATAACAAATCAATCTGTTTTTTATAACTTTATTAAGTGACAGCCGTATCAGATAAACCACCATTTCCTAAAACCCAATTGTATAGTATATCATGGTATAATGATTATTGCCTGTTATATTTATAAACATCTTAAAATTGTTTAAGTATGAAAATTGCGAAAAAAATCCCCGTATTTATTTTTTGTACGCTGCTGGCTTATTCTATCAATCTGAAGGCAGGTTGGGAAATGATCAGCCCGAACCCCAAAATGTTAAATATCCAGGTAATGGGGGATACCTGGTTTGGTATTGAATACCATGGTACCGGCACCGGCAGCTTGTTTCTGAGTTCAAAAAATAATGGGCACTCCTGGGATACCATACCCGATTTTACGACTGTTTCAAATATCCGAATTCACAACGACAGGATACTTGTACGTGGCATATATAATGGATTTTTGGGTTTTTACCTCTCATCCGATTCTGCAAAAACATGGCAGAAACTATTTTGGCCGTATGATGTGGGTGAAAATGACATGTTTCTCAATGATTCATCAATAATTATATTTGTGAACCAGAGTTCCTCAATGGAAAGCCCTTTATACCGTTCGCTTGATACGGGGAAAACATGGCACCCCCTGCCCATTGATGTAAGTGGTATTGAAAACTGGAACGGAAATATAAAGGCAATAAATTTAAAATTGTATGGTGAGACCATCGGCGCCTTCTTAAATGCGGCAGGGTTTCACATTTCAGATGACGGGGGCACAACGTGGACAAAAAAAATGGAAGGCCTGCCTGCGGCAGATATAGCTTATGGGCCGCTTTCTGTTCTTCCCGACGGATTTTCCGTAAGGTACAATGGCAAATGGTATAAATTTAACGGTGAATCCTGGGTGGAACAGGTATACCAGGGTTTTATTTTTGATGTGGAATACGAAAAATGGGTTGAAAAGACACCAGGTTACGGTTTGTTGATCCCTTATATTACTGCAGTACGTGAGCCTTATATGTTTGCCATTAATGGCGATGCGGGCCAGTATATTCATTATTCCATTGATGGCGGAAAAAAATGGTTCCAGCTTTCTGAATACGGTACGGATTTTTTATCTGCATTTGCCACTTCCATTGTAATCTCGGGTAATTATGTATATGCAGGTTTTGATAAAGGTTTTGCACGCCGAAGCCTTTCAGAGGTTGTCAACCATGTTATTAAACCCGAAGAGGAGGAAAAGAAAGATTTTCCCCTATCGCCGGCAGAACTCGACAACCTGATGGGAGCATTAGGCCCAGGTGCATTTCAGGATTTACTGGATGCAATGGGTGTTGACGCGGAAGAATTATCGAAAGAAGAACTTGCTGATTTTCTGGAAGATTATGCAGATGAAACAGGCATGTCCCCTGATCCTTTTGTTAACAGTCAGCCTGGAACATGCTCCTACATGGGTATGCCGCTGTGGTCAATGAATGTTGCCAACCTGAAGCTTTTTGTCAGGGATATGATATTCCGTAAAAAAGGTATTGGCCCTGAAATGAAATTTGCTTTGAATTATACACACACTGCCGACAGCGCTGCAGGAATCTTCGGCAGGCACTGGAGGTTTGAATATGAAGACTACCTCCTGCAGAAAGACAGTCTGGTGGTTCTTTCAACCGGCACGGGTGCATTTTTCACCTTTTCCCAAAACCAGCCTGTGGTTACCGGCGCCGCTTCATTTACCCTGCCCTGCATCAACCATGACAATATCAGGCTTCACTGGACAGGGACGCAATGGCAGGTGGAAAAGGGTTTTGGATATGAAATACTCAGTTTCATAGGTGCCGGGGATAACAGGTTTGTGTTATCGTCTGTCGAAGACAGCTATGGAAAAAAGATTTCCATTGGGTATGATGCACAGTTCAAACCTGAAGGGATGACTGATGGCTCAGGAAGACAATATTCGCTGAAATACAATGGTAACCTCTGCGATTCGCTGTTGCTGCCAGATGGAAGGGCCGCAGCTTTTAACTATAACAGCAGGGATTTGCTTGTTTCTTCAGTTGACCTTAACGGTATAGAAACAATATATACTTATGACGGGCCGGGTAATATCGGCGCAGTGGATATTGCGGGCAAAATTACCCGTTTTGTATACAACTATTCCGGCGACAGCCTTGGCGCAATAGCTTCAGTCACCGACCCTGAAGGCAGGATATCGGAATATTTCATAACCGTGGCAGATTCTGCAACCCGTATTACCAATGTCACATACCCCGGGGGGAAAACCACTACTTATATGACGACAAACGGTCTTGTTACCTCCATAACCAATGCAGGCGGTGAGGCAAAAAAGATCTTTTACAACGAAGCCGGAAAACCCGATTCGCTTGTGTGGTACGATGGGTCATACACGACATTCAGCTATGATGCAGATAAAAACATAACTTCATTGCGCGACAGGTCTGGCAATGTTACATCATACGGCTACAATGCAAACCGTAAATTGCTAAACGAAATAAACGAAAAGGGCGATACAACCAGCCTTTATTCATACAACGGCAAAAACCAACTGCTTACGGCAAAATATTCAGACGGGAACATTACAGCTTATGCTTACGATGAAAACGGGGCACTCGCTTCAATGACCGATATCCGGGGAAATACCCATGAATTTGGAAGGGACACCTATGGCAACCTGGTGTCGTATACCAATCCCCTTGGCCATGCCATGCATTATAATTATGATGCCAAAGGATTAATGCCTGCGGGGATTACCGATTTCAACGGCAACGAATACACCATAGCTTATGATGCCAATGGCAGGATACATGAAGTTGTTTATCCCGATGGAAACAAAAAGACTTACCATTACGATTGCTGCAGCCAGACAGGGGTCACAGATGAGAACGGTAATACTTTTACCGTTGTTCGCGACTTTACCAACAGGGTGTTGGAAAAGATATCTGCAGAAGGGTACTCATACCCGGTAGATTTTGATGAGACAGGATTTATCTCGGGATATACCACCCCTTATGGCTCAACAAAAAAACTGACTTATAATCCCCGTGGATTGTTGACCGTGATCAGTGATGAAGAGGGATATATCAGATATGACTATAATGAACAGGGAAAGATTTTGGTTGTGAGGGACAAGCTGGGCAATGAAACAAGGTTTTCGTACGACGAAAACGGAAATCTTAATGCAATCTCAGATGCCGAAGGCAAAAAAACATCTTTCGGTCATAACGATGACGGTACGCTTTCAACGGTTACCAATGCACGAAACCAGGCAACAACCCTCGAATATAACCCAGACGGGAAGGTGACCGGGAAAAAAGCCGGTGATGTAGCTTATGCCTCTTACGATTATGATTACACCGGCGCGTTGATCTCTTACTCCGATTCATCAGGAACAACAGTATATACCCGCAATGCTCTTGGATTTGTTACAAAAATTGTTTTTCCGAATGAACATACAGTTGAATTTGAACACGATGCTAACGGTAACCTGGTTAAAACCACTTACCCCGACGGAACAGTGGTAACAAACACCCCCGATGCAATGAACAGGGTAGTAAAGGTAGCCTGGGGTGATTATTCGGTTGATTTTGAATACGATGCTGCCGGGAACCTGCTCTCAGAAACACGCAGTAATACCACTAAAACACTGTATAGTTACAATAAAGATAACCAGTTGCTCGGGGTTAGCCATGTAGCGTCGGATACAGTTTTTGCGGGTGAAATTGCTACTTATAGCAATGGAATTGTTACAAATATTCAATTGAAGTTATTACCAGAAATAACCGCCATACCTCCTGCCATCTGGAATTTATCTGCGAACAGCCTGAACCAGGTAGACCGGTCATTTTTCAGCCAGTTGTCATTTCCGCACGATGCCGATGGAAACATGACAGCTTTTATAGATAAAGGAGGATACTTAATGTCTGCAGGTTATACGCACGATAACCTGCTTTCAAAAATAAATACACCCGATGCTTCGGTTAAGATAAGTTATGACGCCATGCGTTACCCGCGCAAAATGGTTGAAAACGGTGTTACTTCATACCTTTATTACGACCATAAGGGAAGGTTGTTGTTTGAGACTGATGCAGACGGCGATGTAACCGTAAAATATATATACAGGGGAAGAAGGATTGTTGCGGCGCAACGCCCGGAAGGCACCGGCTTTTATCAATACAGCCGCAACGGCCATACGCTTGCTGTAACAGGCCCTGCCGGGGAAGTGCTGAAAGCTTATGCATACAGTATCCACGGTTTTCTAATCGGAAAAGAAGGTCAGTTCCCCAACAGGCTTACCTTCCTCGGGGCATTTGGCGCCCTTAGACTTGATGATAATTATATACTTACAGGAGCGAGGGTTTATAATGTAGCGCTCGGGCGTTACCTGCAGCGCGACCCTCTGGGTATTATCACCGGTACAAACCCTTATTTATATGCTTCGAATAACCCGGTAGCCGGAAATGATCCCCTAGGACTAAGTGAGCAGGAAGGCACTGTAAACGCGCAGGGCCTTGATCCTTCCTCTGATAATGATTATGGCACTGCCGGCGGAACTGCAAATCCTTTTGCTGATGATATACCCGACCAGGCCAGTGAATGGGAGATTGCCAAAACTGCCATATCCAATACCTTAAATGAATTTTCCGAACATCCGGTGGCAGACCTGCTTCCAGATGCCCTTGGGAATCCTATTGCTTATTACAAAGCAGCCAATCACCTTTCTAATAAAGAATATGGTAAAGCCCTCTGGCAATTTATGCCTTTTAACAATTCCATTGATTGGGCTGCCGGATACTTGCAGGAGAAAACCAAATATAACGACCCTTCAAAATTTTCGGGATTGGGTATATTTGGTGATTTCAACAAACAACAAACTTTTTCGTGTGAATTGTAAACCAGAAAAATTAATTAACTATGAAATCATTTATATTAACCATAGCAGCAATACTTACAGTTTGTTCCCTGTTTTCACAAACAAACGCAACCTATACTTTTGATAAGCAGGGAAGGTTAAAATCCGAACTTGTTGAATCGGTTTATCAACTTCAGTTTACATACGATGCAGAGGGTAACCTTTTGCATAAATCACTTGATAATTATACTGATATCAGTAAGACAGAGCAAATTACAACATCCGGTTTAACTGAAATCTTTCCTAACCCTGCTGAAGATTATGTGATGGTGAAAGCCCCTGATGGGTTAAATCTCCAAAAAGTGTCCTTTTTCGATATTTCAGGAAGGGAACTGGAAGAATGGAAAGTAAATGCTTCACAGTTCATTATTGATTTAAGCGGGTATAAAAAAGGAATTTATTTTCTTAAGACCGAATCCGGTTCCGGCATCATGGTTACAAAACTGGTTAAGAGGTAAGCTTATTTAGTGTCTGTCCATAAAGTCGTGTGGCTGTTCTTTAAAGTTCGCAGACGAGGCGCAGCGAAGTATGCGGACTTTAAATACAGACACTATTTATATAAATGTTTCAGGGAATCCATTAGGTTTAGCAGTTCGGCATCCGGTTTATCATTGTGGTTGATATAAATATTGCTGTGAAAGTCGTTGATCAACTCCAGCACAGGCAGTGTTTTTTTCCATTTATTGCTGCTGATGCATGCCAGGAACATGTTTCGTTCATCCTGAATCTTTTTTTCAGCCTTGTTCACAATCTCCTTTCCATAATCTGTTATAACAAGAAGGCGGGCCCTTTTGTCAGAATCGTCTTGTTTTTCTTCCAGCATTCCACTGTTTACGAGTCTCCTGATGGTATCCATGCCCGTGGTGTATTCTACCAGGTGAATGTTAATAAGATCGGTTTTTCTTGCTTTCCCCATCCTGTTTACTGTATAAAGAAAAAGGTACTCAAGCCTGTTGTTAAGCGGCAACCCTGATAAAAACTTCCGGGTGTAAAAATCCTGTAGCCTTGATATCCTTGAAATATACTCAAGAAACCGGGTCTTGTCATCAAGCCGTCTCAGGTATTGTAGTTGCTCAGACTGGTCAAGTGAAATATCTTTCTTTGCTATTTTTTTGTTAAGGGAAGGCTGTGATTTTAGCCTGATGACCATCCACTCGGCAAAACCAAGCAGGTTAGTCAGCTCACCTTCAGACTCGTACATATCAAGCAAATCAATTATCTGCCTTATTAAACCATATGTGTTATTCATTCGGTTATTTTGTGTGAAATTAAAAATAATTTCGTAACTTTATATCGGATGCGATGTTATTTAAATCGTATTCGATTTATGTATGCTAAGTTAGAAATCGTGACGAATCTAGAAAATTTGATCATAATTAAGATAACTAAAATAATTGTTTTATGAACAGGCATCATTCAGAATTTACAGAACCTGCGATTAACTGGGAAGACAGGATTATTACCATCAGCGATTATAACAGGATACTGGATCATATCAGGAACGACATAGGAAATATCAATGTATTGCCCGATGTCTTGCACCATCTGTACTTATTGCTTTATTACAGCAAAAAATTTTTATCAGAATCTGTTCCTGAAAATGTAATTACTATGAATTCAAAATTTGAACTGGTTTCTGGAAAAAACAAACCACAAACATACAGGATTGTATTTCCTGAAGATGTGACCGAAAGCGGGAATATTTCTGTATACACTTCGCTTGGGGTTGCATGCCTGGGCAGCACGGTGAATTCCTATATATCGTATTCCGAAGAAGATAAACATATAAATGCCCATATCGCAAGACTGGTTTTTCAACCTGAAAAAGAGAAGTTGTATTATTTGTAACAGACAGTCCCGGGTATTTTTCGCCGTTACATGTAAATCCGGGTAAAAACAATCATTTAATTACCTGATATTTATTTAAAAAGAACAAGCTATGACAGGAGAAATTTATATTACCGAATTGGATTATACCAGGTTATGTAACCTGATAAACAATGTGAAAGCTCAAAAATCTGTTGAACTCAAGAACCTTGATGCCCTGGGGGCAGAAATAAAACGGGCCAAAAGAATTGAACCAAAAAAAATTGCACCCGAATTTGTTACCATGAACTCGGAGATTGTGATGGTAGATATGGATAACAAGAAGGAAATGAAGATTAAGCTGGTTTATCCACAGGATGCCGATTTTAAAAAAGGGTTTATATCGGTGCTTTCTCCATTGGGAAGCGCTTTGCTGGGATATAAAATGGGTGATGTTATATCTTTTGAGGTACCTGCCGGTAAGAAAAAAGTCAGGATCAAAAGTATTATTTATCAACCTGAGTCACACGGGGAGTTCACGGTATGACAGAATACAAAGGGACTTTGTTTTAGGACTGAAAAGAGTTTATAATGTGTTAATTAACAACACTTCTCTTCAATTAATCAAAAAGCCCCCGGACACGCGTTCACAATGTCATTAAGTTAAGCTACAAGGATTGATTTTGTTGATATCTCAGGGTTAAATTCAGAAAATTATATTTTAAGACATACGAATT
>JAFGPL010000229.1 GCA_016936215.1 Bacteroidales bacterium | reverse complement strand
CGATGCCTGCAAGATACTTATCTGTATACCTACGGTCTGGTTTTTTACAAGCTGGTTGCTGCTATTGCGGATTACTGCCTGGTAGCTTATTCTATCAGGGGATTGTGCAATTAGATTTAAAGTAAAAATCAGAACCCAAAATAATGAACAAATTTTTAAATTCATGGTTGAATATTTTTTTAAAATGTTTTCTGATCTGTGTATCGAAGTTGCTAATAATTAGAGTATTATTGAACCAACTATTGAATACCTGTTAAAGAAAGCATCGGTAATAACACCGTTGTTTTCATTTTACAAAACTTTAGGTGTATTAGCAAACCAAACATACGGTTAAAAAGCCCTGATAGCTCTTACATGATAGGGCTGACTTTTATTATACCAAACCTGGCCTCCGTCTCCCATATCTGTTACCCATGCACTATCTGTATAAGTAACCTGTTCGGTTGAAGTCCAATATCGGGCATCGGCAAAACCTCCCACAACAATTCTATGTTGAAAAAGCAACAATAACTCTTTCTTTGAGGGCAAATACCAGTCGCCGTATACAACCCCGTTTACTTCAACGGAATACTGACTACACAACAATGCAGCATAATTGTTGCCATCACCGTTACCCTGTGCAGCAATAATCACTGATGTATTTCCATAACCAGTGCCTACTCCATCCCTGTTGGTTTTCAAAGTTTTATGTGAGCCGGCATACCATCTGATTGCCGCACTCTGATCTGAAGTAGCTGCAATTAATCCATGTTGGCCATTATCATACACATAAAATACTATACCCCCACCATAATTCTCACCAATAAAGTGTTTTGGTACATTTTCAGCTGTTTTGGCATTTAAAGCATATGGTACACTCAGCAATTGGTTTGCTCCTGATATGGTATAGTTTGTACCTCCCGAAGGATCAGTTTCGGTTTTAATAAAATATGTTCCGTCAGCCCAGTTGATTCCTGAAAAAGAACCTGACACAACTGTTCCATCACCAATCTGGAACGATACTAATCCATCAGCATTTGTAGTTGGTTTTTGCGTTTCGGCATATACCACCGTGCCGCTGGCGCTGCCTTTTAAAATGCTTATCTTCATTCCAACCTGCGTGTTTATCACTAACTGGTTGTTATTATTACGAATAACAGCCTGATAACTCATTTTTTCAGGTGATTGGGAATGTGCATTAAAGGGCATAAACATAACTGTAGTAAACAGAATTGCTGTAGTAACTAAGTTTACTTTTTTCATGGTTAACGGTTTTTAATTATTTTAAATATTTTGAGTTCTTTATCTCCCCGGATAATTTTTAACAGATAGATTCCGGGTAAAAGGTTACTCATTGAAATAACAGTTTCTTTGCTTTCTATTTTCATAATTTCAATGAGTTTGCCGGTGATATCGTACAACTGACAGGTTAAATCATCTGAATAGTTTCTTTCAACTTTTAACTGCAGATTATCAGTTACAGGATTTGGAAAGGCCGATATTAATAGTTCATATCCTTTGGCTTCTTCCATCCCGGTAACCACTGATATTTCGAAGGGTTGTTGAACCCCTTGCGTAATTGTGCCGGAACCTGCTGAAATGGTAGTATATAATACCTGTCCAACGGAATAGCTCACAGAACCCCCGCTGCCGGAAGCGTTTCCTCCTGAAGAAAGAACTGCCTCCTGTGCATAAACTCCTGTATAACCAATAACTAACAAGAGCATTACACCTGATTGAATTTTTCTGAAGTTCATTTTACCTCCTTTTTTAATCAATTTTGAATTTGCCGATATAACTTTTTGTACATTCTTAATTTTTATATGATGTTTTTAAATGTTTAAAACCTGTTCTATTCATTATGCCATGGAAATTTGACCGGTTCAAAGTGCAAAGCCTGAACGTCACTGCGGAAAGATTCGATCCATCATGCCTTTGAGGTTGTTAAAATCATATTTGGAAAACTGTTTAACGATTCCTTTCGCAGTGACAAATTTTTGCATAACTTAACCTTACTGACTACAGATTATCTGCTTGCCTGTTTTACGTTTCTTACAGAATTGTTAAAGAACTAAGATTAACCAATAATGGATTGAATGGGATCTTAATTTTCAATTAAGCCAGCCTTGCAATCAGTATGTTCCGCCTACAACAGCCAACACTATCATTGACACTGCCAAAGCCCCATAAGACGCCCCGGACCAGGTTTGTTTCCTCTTTTGTTTTTTCACGGTTTTTTGATAACATTCTATATAGATTTTATCATTGACCAGTTCTTTATCCGGAGGAATCATTTTCTGATTATCAGGTGGTGTAGATGCTATAATTGCTGTTCCTACAAATCCAATCGGAAATAAAAGACCGGTTGCGAGCCCTCCGATTCTTGCACCTGTAAAATCTGTATTACCAATAGCTTCAAGCATACCTTTGGTACAATTTCCATTTTTATTGATATCATACAAATTCATTGTTAAAGGGCCCGGTTTCAGGTATTTAATATTAAAGGATTCATCGGGTACAAACACTTCTCTTCGTTTGATTATAAAATGAACATCATCATAATCCAGCGTATTCTTAACTCCTTCGGGAGTTTTGTAAAGTACATTTGTTTTTTTGCCCTTTACTTTTGAATATTCAATTTGTTTACCATCATTTAAAAAAATTGTTTTCTTTGATTGGGCATGCAGGCATATGATAGTGCCACACATACAAATGAATAAAATGGTTCTTTTCATGAGGTTTAAATTTT
>JAFGPL010000228.1 GCA_016936215.1 Bacteroidales bacterium | reverse complement strand
GGTAAACTCCCTTTTTTCGGACTTCACGCGCCTCGTCTGCGAACTTTAAAGAACAGCCACACGACTTTATGGACAGACACTATATAGATGCAGTAAGTTCAATTTAACCCGTTTTGTTGTTTATCAGGAAATATTCCGGGATGACGAGTTTCTCTCTGTTAAAGGCTGAAAATGAGAGCCGGTTTGCTGAAGGATTTTGATAAATTGGCCATTCATTTACTAATAATTAACTTAAACTAATAAATTATGAAATTGAAACATCTACTTTTTTTTAAAGTTCTGATAGCCACTGCTTTTCTTGGCTTGACTATTACAATGGGGGTTACAGGGCAAGTAACCCTGAGGCATTCCTATACTTTTGAAGATGGTACGGCAAATGATGGAACCGGCACCGTTAACGGAACCATCATGGGGACAGGTACAATTGCAGGCGGGATATATACCTCTGCTGCAAACGGAGACTATATTAAATTCAGTGGTGCTGCACTGGCACTTTCAACATACAGTGCCATTACACAGGAAGTATATTTGCGTGCCGGTAATGCTTCAAACCCGGGCTGGACTATGCTAACCTATTTCGGAGGTGCAAACGGGACGAATGCATATTTTGTATCTATTGCCAGGAATGACAATATAAGCCGTACAGAATATGTCGATGGCGCATCTGTTAGCGGGGCAGAACTCGAAGACGGCAAGTTGCATCATATCGTTAGTATCCTCACAGATTCTACCATTACATTTTACATTGATGGTGCCTTAATTGGCGAAGCAAAACACAGCAAAGCTATTTCCGATATTGCAACAGATACTGCAATGCTATGCGCAGGCGGCTGGCCAGACCCATCATGGTTAGGTTCTATACACGAGTATAATATTTACGAAGGTTCTATGGATGTAGCAACCATTGAAGCCAATGCAGCAACATTCCTTAGTGCTTCTGATGACAAGCTTTCAGATCTTACTGCAGATGCAGGGACAATTACACCTGCTTTTGATCCGCTGGTTTCACATTTTGCTATAGAGGTACCATCAGGTACAGCAACCGTCAACATTACTGCTACCCCAAATAATTCTTCTGCAACGGTAACAGGCGGGGGAGCTGTTGACCTGTCTGGCGGTGAAACCACCGATACCATCAAGGTAACTTCAGCAGATGGAACGGCCGAAAGAATTTATACCATTGATATTAAATTTGAAGAAGATTGTTTTGTTCCTTTATTCGATGATGGCAGGACAAATTTTGTATCCGTTCCGACTTTAGACAGCCTTACCGGAATTGGCGGATGGGGTTCGAAAAGCATTGTTTACGGGTTTGAGGCCTATTGTGGTTTAGGGGCCGCAAAATTGGTTGATGCAGCCGGTAGTGGTTGTACCGCAGCATTGGATTTGTCAGACTTTGCATGGAAATCCAATACCGTTTACCATCTTCGTGCTATGGTTAAAACTGTTGGCGGAAGTATTGGTATCCTGGCAAGGGGCAGCGGAAATGTCGATGGTGAAGACTTTGGTTTTGCTTACGATACCGAAGGTGAATGGGTTGAACTCGATACAATCTTTATGACAGGAACTGCTGCCAGAACAGGATTCTTTAGTTTCAACACCTGTGATTTCGGTTCCAACTGCACCGCTACTTATATTGACAATTACGAGCTTTATGAAATATCAAACGATGCAACCTTATCCGATATTAAGGTTAATGACGTATCCATAGATGGTTTCAGGGCTGATTCAATGATTTATAATGTTGGGTTACCTTATGGCACTACCAGTGTTCCCGCAGTGACTGCAACAACTGCCAATGTAAATGCTGCAGCCGTGGTAACTCCTGCTGCTGGTTTAAGTGATTCAACAGTTATTGTAGTTACCGCAGAAGACGATTCAGCAACATTAACCTATGTTGTTAAGTTTACTATTCTGCCAACTGCTATTGAAGATGCTGAAACAGTGTCGGTATTACTTTACCCGACAATATCAAATGGTACCTTTACTGTAATTACCAATGGTTTAAATACCAATATCATGGTGTATGACCTTAGCGGTAACCTGGTTGTTCAGCAGAAAGGCAATGCTAAACAGATAGTTTCTGTTCCAAAAGCCGGTATGTATTTTGTGAAGGTGGAATGCAACGACATAACCCGGATATTTAAAGTGGTTAAAACAAATTAAACAACCGGTATAGTTATTTTACATATTTTTAACCTGATTGATAAAAGAGGCTGCCATGCTTTCAAACACAGCAGCCTCTTTCTTTTTTCTTCAGTTACTCCCGGCTTTATTAACCTGTATTAGTCATCCGTATTCTTTAGAAATATTGTTTTGATGAAGCAACACAGGTTTTTCATACCTTAAAAGTAAGTTATTTATGGGCATCTCTAAAAACTACTAAAACGAAGCCGTCATGCGAGCGTAGCGAAGCAATCTCAACAAATACGTATGGTTTAACAGATCGCCGCACTGCGTTTGTGATGACAGAACGGGTTTTTAAAGATACCCTGATAAATTAAGATCTTATATCAATCTCGTTTAATTAAGCTTTGAGAAACTTTGAGACTTCGTGTCTTGGCGGCATAAAAAACCATAGCTACAAAGTCTCTAACCTGTCCGCCGCTTTGCTCTGGCAGGCGGGCCTGTCCGCCTCCACCTCAGGCGGATATGGCAGGCGGAGGCACTAAGGTTTCACAAAGCGAATAAGAATAGTAAGATCATTCTCTTAATTAAACAACATTGGATCTTATATATAAGTGTAAAATAGTACTTTATAATCCAACAGGAATAATTGACAGTCTTTAAAAAATGTCCATTAATCCCTTCGAACCGTTTTCATGACTTCACGGAACCGTTTCCGTGTTTACTCCGAACCGTTTCCATGAAAATTTACCTGCCTTATGATTCATACCTTTAATTCTTTACCAATATCAGACGATTTTTATTTTAACGCATGATGATAAACTTTTTAACTACAGATACTTCGAAGTCGGTTATTTTTAACAGATAACTGCCTTCAGGCAGGTTTGAGATATCAAGTTCTGTAGTAATATCATTTTTAATGCATTTGTTAATAACCGTCCTGCCATCTGCATCAAGCACCGAAAGTGTAAATAATTGATTGCTCCGGGTTGCAGGATGATTCACATATAAATGATTATTTGCGGGTATTGGCCAAAGGTATAAATCTTTTTCGGCAGTATATCCTGCACCTGGCAGATTGGTTGAAGCACCTTCAACAATTTCCTCAATATCAGTGGAATCCAAAGCATAGTTATACACCCTGAAATCGTCAATATAACCATTGAACTGAGGCACTGGTGTCAGGCCCCGGCCAATATAGTTCAATACAGGCTTAAAGTCTGTTGGGCTAATTGTAATGGCATCTGATTCATTCGCAAGGTGGCCATTAACATATATGCGTGCAACTAATTCAGACAGCGTTAGAGCAACATGCGACCATTCACTAACAGGTAAAGCAGGTGCATCAAGGCGTTGTTCTGAAGTATGGTTTTTAATGGCAAAACGCAATCTTGGTGTTAAATACATGTATTCGTTTCCATCGTTTCCAAATTCGAATATTCGTTGCCAGGTAGCGCCGCCATTCCAATATATCCATGCTGTAATTGTTATCTCCTGTTGGTTTGCCAGGTTGTAAGGCAACTGAATAAAGGCATCTGAACCGTTTAGGGCTAATGAACCTGTGCCAGTTTTACCTTCAGCGTAAGATATTTCACCATATGGTGCCCCATGGTTTAAATTTATTGTACCATCATTAATGTTGCCGTCAAAACCATAATGTGTAACAATGTTGTTATAACCGGTTGTAATTGCCTCAACTTCATTAGAGTATGGAGACCGGTTCAAAGCTTTGTCTACAGCCATTATTACGTAAAAATAGTTACCACTGGTTGTTGTGCTATTGTCCACAAAAGAGGTTGTTGTAACGCCCCGGGCAATCGTATTGTATGGCCCGCCCTGACGAGTTGAGCGGAGTATTGTATATCCCGAAACATCAGGCTCCGGACTGGCTGTCCAGTTTAATATAACAGATTCTGCATTTGCAGTGGCAGCGAGGTTACCAGGTGCGGCAGGTGGATTAAATTCAATTTCAGTCTCCACGGTAAGAAAGCGCCACTGCTGGTTTGTACCACTGTCTTTATCCCATTGTTGAACGTTTGCCCCGTTGGCAATGCTTGCATCAGCAACTTCAAGGCATTTGGCGCTATGCCGGCTGCGGATGTAAAACCATCCATCCTCTGCATACTCAAGATACCATTGCTGGTTAACACCTTTTGTATCATCCCATACCACAAGGTTGCCACCGTTATCCAGCGACCAGTTATAAACGTCAACTGCTTTTCCGCTGTGAGCGGTGGTTAAAGTGAAGTAGCTAAAATCGCCCCCTATTCTTGAATCCACGGGGATAACATCCCATTGCTGGTAGGTTGCACCGGTATAATTATTTTGTTGAATATTGGTCCCGGCAGCCGATGAACCGCCGGCCACTTCCATAATTTTGCCGCTGTTGCGGTTTACCAATAGATACCGTCCGTTAATAACAGGCTGGATGTCATCGCCCCAGGAAATATTTACAACTCTTTCCGCATTGGTCTGTCCCTCCTGGTAGCCGGTTCCGCCCGGCAATATCATAATATATTCGCGTTGCGGACCATAGCCATCATAAAATACATCCATGTCTTTGGAGACAAAGCGATATGTTGTGGTTACGGCCTGTCGCTCTGATGTGCCGCCAAAAGCCTGCACTCTACCTTCGGGGTTACGGTAAACCGATGCAGCAGTCCAGTTTGGCCGGTGTTCATCATAACCCAACCGTCTGCCATCGCTGGCTTTAACGAATTCACCTCGTGCCAGCTCAGCAGTGCCCCACCAGATGCCTGTTTGCAACCCGTATTCAACACCAACCATAGCCTCCATTACATTGTGCAGTTCATCGTTGGTGGCGTGATGGCCATTGGCCCTCACGGTGGTATAAAAACTTGCATAATTATCGAAACTGCCCGCAAGCTGATGGGTATTTCCTTCGTCTAACCTGTTTTTTAGCTGGTTGTACCAAACCAAAGCCTGGTCGGTATTAAGCGTATTGCCGCCCGAAATTCTTATACTGTCGAAGCGGGGATTCAGCCTTAATTCACCTGCTATGTTGTAAAAGTCGGTGATGGTACCTTGACCCCAGCCGTAATCGGGCTCATTGAAAGGGGAAACGGAAACCACCGTGCGCCCTGCTTCCTGATGACGCCGGGTGGTAACATCTATCAATTGTGCCCAGCGGGCTGCATTGCCTGCATACCAGGGGTGAACAGACGGGTGGTCGCAGTTAAGCGCAACTTTTGTATCAGGCCCCAGCCATGTATTGATAATACTTAGCCGTTGATTAAGGGTGGCAAGTTCTGCGGATTTCAGGTCACCGTTTTCCAGAGAATCTGTAGGTGTAAAAGACGACCTCACTACATCAACCCTGTCTGCCCCCATAAAGGCTATGCCCCGACGGATATTTCCCTCACTAAGCCAGGCCAGGTCCAATCCCCATGTAATTGGTTTGTAAACACCTGTGTCTGTAACGCTGTATCCAATTGACCTGTCAGGAATCACAGGCTGGGCAGCCAGGTAATTGCTGGTGCTTGTTGTTTGTGCATCCAAACCTATAGGTACAGGTACGAATAATATCAATAGTGTCAGATATATTAATAAATTTTTCATTGATTCAATATTTAAATAATAATTGCATTTCATTATTGAGTGTAATTATAAATAAGCTTTTTAAAGTTAATTATCAATCGTATACATCTTAATGTTGGCATATTGCTTTTTTTGAAACAGTAAAATCATCAGATTCAAGCTTAACAATATAAATACCTTCAGGCAATAAAACATTCATTATTTTTTTGTCAGTCCCGGCCTGGAATCTGTATGTCCCGCTGACAATAATCCTGCCCTGAAGGTCATAAATACCAATGTTTACAAGCGATTCCCTGGCTAAGGCCAATTCTGTTACAGGTCTGCCATTCAGAAAATAAATTTTAGTGACAGGAAGATTGGTCTGTTGAGGAATATTTACAACAGGTATTTCATACATCTCCCAATTATCTATATAACCGGTGCCACTGTTGAAGTATATCCCCTGGCTTGCCTTTAACTGCGGGCCGGTGGTAAAGGTGAAATCAATATCCTGCCAGGAATTCGAGATTGTGACTTCATGATAAATATCTTCTGATATTGCATTCCAGCCATAAATACCTATGCCGACAGGGGGATTGTTGGTAGGCAGGTCACAGTCGTCTGCCAGCATGGCTTTAATAATCCTGACTGCATCACTAAGTGCCTGGTGCTGAACTGCAAGTGAGCCCAAGCTGGTTATTTCTTCCTTTTGGTTGATCCCGTATGGCCAGAAGTGCTGTGAATCTCCATTTATTATCCCGCCGTTAATAGAATTCATTAGGGCAGTAGCTACAGTACCAGCCCATACGCCGCTTGCCATCAGAGATTGCCAGGTGGTTGTCGTGCCTGATCCGAAATAATGGGCCATTTCGTGTATAGCAGTTCCCACCCACATATAGCGTGTATTGGGCCCAAACCCTATACTGCCGTGATAACTGGCCTGGGCAGTGGGAATACCTGCATCGTAGTAAACATATATATTTTCAATAAACGGGGTGTATTTATTAAAATATCCGCATGCACTGTCCATTGCCTCGGTGATTAAACGGTATGCTTCGGGGTTCGAAGCGCTGTCAATGTTTAAAGTATAAGTAACGTGTCCCATGTCTTCGCCATTTACCGGGCTTTCTTTATAAACTTTTGCCTTTACCCGGTAGGTAGTATTTGGTTTCATAACACCCGTCAATACCCGGTCTAAAGAACCATTGCCGGTTACTTTTCCGCTGCGGCTGCCGCAATATACAAATGCAGGGTCTGTATTGATCCCCTTATCTCCCCATCCCTCTGTTTCAAAATAATTGCAGGTAGGGTCGGTAATCAGGTTTTCTCTTTCAGGGAAAAGTGGAATAAAACACTCGTCGTTGCGACTGGCAATCAGGTCAATATTGGCAGTTGCAGTGCCGCTGGTCAGTGAAATTATTCCGGAAGAGTTGGCAAGTCCATCATAATTAATCTTTACAATAGTGCCTGCAACATCCGAAGGCAAAGAATAGCCGGAGAGGGTAATACCTGACGGTGCTGTGAGGGTTACACCGGTTGTAAGGTTATAACCTGTAACGGCGAAAGTTGCACTGTCGTTAATTTCATCAACTGCTATAAGAGCAACAGAGGTAAACAGCGCTGGTTCCACAGAACCTTTTACAAACATGCTGTCTTTTACGTTGCCGCTGGTAAAAAATATATAACCATTGGTTGTTTTATTTCCTGTATATGTGATGGTTAAAGTATCTCCTTTAACATCGGCAGGTATGGTTGAGGGGGCAACTGTAAAACCATCGGAAGCCGTAATAATTATATCCTCCAGAAGGTTAACTCCCCGTAAGGTTGTTTTTTTCGAACCCGGCGACAGAAAATCCAAAAAAGACGATGAACTGTATACTTTAGGCACTGCATACATTTCCCAGTTGTCAATGTAACCGGTTGTGCCTGCAAGTCCATAGTTGTTGAAAAAAATTCCCTGTGCATTGCCCAGTGTTTCACCGGTTGTAAAAGTAAAATCCACATCCTGCCATGAACCTGTTATGGTAATTGATTTATTAAAATCTGCCTGGTTGCCGTTCCACCCGAAAACGCCTATCTGGAAAGGGCCACCAATGGCATATACGCGGGCTTTAATACGATAGATGGTATTTGTAAGTAATTGTCCTGTTAGTGTTACATCCAGTGAACCTCCGTTATTCCCGGTAACTTTACCACTGGTGGCGCCACAGTAAACATAATCCGGATCTGTATTAATGCTCCTGTTTCCCCATCCTGAGAATGAGTCAAGCGAACTGATATAAGGATTGGTAATAAGATTATCTGCAAAAGGATAAAGTTTTGAAAAACATGCATTTGAAAAAGATTTAACAGGGATGGTTAAACCTGCACTGTCGCAGGAAAATTCGACATTTCCGTCTACGCCTACAGCAGTATCATAATTCATTGTGATTATAGCGCTGCTCATGCCAGGGAGCATTGATGAAGGTGTTACTGTAATCCCGGCAGGTGCAGTAATTTTTATTGTATCAGAAATGTT
The DNA here is from genome assembly GCA_016936215.1 of Bacteroidales bacterium. Lineage (GTDB taxonomy): Bacteria > Bacteroidota > Bacteroidia > Bacteroidales > UBA10428 > JAFGPL01. The sequence continues at coordinate 25,965 of JAFGPL010000228.1, read as the reverse complement.
TTGTGCAGATACGGTGATTTTTTGTGATGTGTAGTACTCATCAAAAGATATGAAGCTTACAGTTGAAGTTATCATTTTCGATTGTTCGGCACCTTGCTGGTAAAGAAATTTCACCTCACCGGGCGATAATGTTTTATTGTAAATACTGAACTGTGAGATGGAACCAACCCAGGTGGGGTCGCTTGTATAGCCTCCCTTGCCCAGGTAGGCCAGGGATGTGCCGATTGCAGTCAGGGGTATTGTGTTGGTAGATTTGGAAACAAGTTCTCCGTCAATAAAGAGAATTACTGAATCGGGATTAATTACCGAAACCATCTGGTGTAATAAGCCGTCATCGTATTCCGGCTCATCGGCAAATATTTCATTGCTGTATGTACCGTTGGAAATGGCAATACGGCTTATGTTGTCCTGCCTTGCCGTAGAAGCAGATATATAATTATAGCCCAAACCACCGGATGTGTTTCCGAAATATGAAAGCATGGTAAAACCGGTATTAGCGCCCGCTACTGAGGAGTACCAGATTTCCTGCGATATAGCAGGATAATTATTCAATGCCAAAGCGGTACCAGAGAATGAGAGGTATTGTCCCTGGGCTGAAAGCACCAGTGCTTTGCTGGCTATTGTTGCCCCTCCCTGTAAGGTTCCGTGTAAGGGATTTAAAGCTATGGCATTATTGGCAGTGCCATCATCAAATGTCCATTGGTGCATGAGGTTTGCAGTGCCCGGATCGGTCTGTGCCCTTCCCGGCAAACAATAAAAAAGTAAAACTGCAATAGCTGGAATAAATAATCTTTTGTTCATTTTAAGCCATAATTGATAAACATTAAAATTCTGAATTAATAATTAATAATTCCATCAAATATTCGTCAATAAAAGGGCAGAAACCGTTCACCGGTTATGCCGGAAGTTTGGCAGAAAAAAAAATAAGGCAAATTGAGATATCAGAACCGATGAAAAGCAGTATGTTTTATTTTTTACCATTTGAATAAACAAAATCTTCTTTTTGGTTGTTTAAACAAATTGAAAAATATGTTGTATTTACCCTTACGACCATGATAAACCTTATAACAAAAAAAGAATTATTGCCTGGGCAATATGACGAACTGATTGCGATATTGAAAGCCCGTTTCGAACAAAATATAGATCGCCATACAGGCATTGACTGGGAGAAAATTCAGGCTAAACTTGAAAACTGCCGCTCAGGCGGAATGGCCGGTAAAGAAAAACTTTGGTCACTCTTTGAGATGGAAACGACTGAAGGAGAACCCGATGTTGTTGGTTATGACAATGAAGCTGATGAATATATTTTTTATGATTGTTCTATTGAAAGCCCTTCTGGCCGCAGGAATTTGTGCTACGACCGTCAGGGGCAATTGTCACGGAAAGAACACAAGCCGCAAAACAACGCTGTGGATATGGCCGAAGCCATGGGCATTCAGATTTTAACCGAAGCTCAGTACCGTGAATTGCAGAAGCTGGGTAACTTTGACACAAAAACATCGAGCTGGGTGCAAACGCCGCCTGCCATAAGAAAGCTGGGAGGGGCGCTATTTGCAGATTATCGTTACGGGCAGGTTTTCGTGTATCACAATGGTGCCCAATCTTATTACAGCGCCAGGGGATTTCGTGGCTCGCTCAGGATATGACCTTAAAGATTGTTTCTGTTTGTTTGACTTTGTGCTTTTAGCAGCTATTTCCTCTCCAGTTCTACTACCTCAAGGTCTTTTATGTCTTTTCCGTTTATTGAAAACTTAATCATGGTCTGAACTTTGTGCAGGCCAATCTTTCCGGCAGCCCCAGGATTGATATGAAGGAGGTTGTTTTTTTTATCAAACATAACTTTTAAAATGTGCGAGTGTCCCGAAATAAAAAGTTTTGGCGGATTATTGCGGATAAGTTGCGACACAGACCTGTCATAGTTACCTGGATACCCGCCGATATGTTTTATAAGCACTTCGGTCTCCTCGCAATCAAACCTTAAAATTTCCGGCCATACAATTCTTACATCTTGCCCGTCAATATTGCCATAAACAGCTTTCAGGGGTTTTATGCCGGCTATGTAGTCAGCAACACCGATGTTTCCTATATCTCCGGCATGCCATATTTCGTCGCATTTTTCTACGTGTTTCAGAAACCTTTCGTCCAGAAAACCATGTGTATCGGACAGCAATCCAATTTTCATCATTTTTGTTAATTTTGATGTTCAGACAGATAAAAGTATGCATATTTTTTACACCCCCGACATTGGCCAGTCAGATTCTTATACCCTTTCGGAAGAGGAATCTAAACACTGCATAAGGGTACTGAGGCTTAAAAAAGATGATCCCGTGCAACTCATTGACGGATGTGGCAACCTTTACCTATGCAGGATTGACAATCCCGATCAGCGAAAATGCATGGTGGCAGTTGAAAAAGTGACAACCGGTTACAACAAACGTAATTTTCACCTGCATATAGCTATTGCCCCCACAAAAAGCACAGACCGTTTTGAATGGTTTCTTGAAAAGGCGGTGGAGATTGGGGTGGATGAAATCACACCGTTACTTTGCACCCGGTCTGAGCGTAGTGCAGTTAAGCCCGAAAGACTTGAAAAGGTTGTTGTCGCAGCCATGAAGCAATCGGTTGTGGCAAAGAAACCAGTACTGAATAAGATGACAAAATATGATGATTTTATCCGCCTGCCATTTACAGGTACGATAAAATTTATTGCCCACTGTGCAGAAGGACAGCGTGCAACGATAGGTGAGCATTACCTTAAAGGAGAAAACGCAGTAATACTTATCGGCCCCGAAGGTGACTTTACAAAAGCAGAAATTGACATAGCCATTCAGCACCGTTATTTGCCGGTTACGTTGGGTAACAACAGGTTAAGAACTGAAACAGCAGGTGTTGTAGCCTGTGCACAACTGAATTTCCTAAACGAGTAATGCTAATCTGCTAATCAAGGCAATGCAGCACCAGTCCGCTTCTTAATTTGGGTTCAAACCATGTGGTTTTTGGAGGCATTATATTGCCAGTATCAGCAATTTTAATCAGTTGGTCCATTGAAACGGGATACAGGGCAAATGCAGCGGCCATCTCTCCTGAATCAACCCTTTTCTTAAGTTCACCAAGACCTCTGATACCGCCTACAAAATCAATTCGGGTTGATTTTCTTAGGTCTGTGATATTCAGGATTGGGGCCAGTACATGGTTAGATAGTACTGTTACATCAAGGCAGTCAATTGGGTCACAGTCATTAAAGGCATTGACTTTTGCTTTCAGGCGGTACCAGTATCCTTCAATATACATCGAAAATTCGTGCAGTTTCCGGGGTTTGTATTCTTCTTTGCCAATTTTTTCAACAGAAAATGACTCCTCCAGCTTTTTAATAAACGATTCGGTTGTATGTCCGTTGAGGTCTTTTACCACACGGTTGTAATCAATAATGGTAAGTTCGCTGGCCTGAAAATGCACTGCCATAAAAAAATTATATTCTTCGTTTCCTGTATGAGAAGGATTTTTTATTTTTCGTTCTTCACCTACATGTGCAGCTGCTGCAGTACGGTGGTGCCCGTCTGCAACGTATGTAAACGGTACTTCATTGCTGAAAATATGCTCGATTTTTTGCACAGTCTCCTGGTTGCTGATTACCCATAACTGGTGGCCTACGCCATCATTTGCGGTGAAACCATATACCGGTTCTTTGGCAACGGTTTTTTTAATGATCGCATCCAGGGAAGCGTTATCGGGAAATGCAAAGAATACCGGTTCGGCATTGAAATTGGTGATTCGTATATGGTTTTTCCGGTCTTCTTCTTTATCGGGCCTTGTTAGTTCATGTTTTTTAATTACATTGTTCAGATAGTCCTCAACAGCGGCGCAACCAACAATACCATACTGGGTCCTGCCCCAGAAAGTCTGTGCATAAATATAATAACAGGGGACATCGTCTTGTTTAAAAGTTCCGTTGGCGATCATCTCACCAAGGTTGCTTTTTGCTTTTTGGTACACCGTGTCTGAGTGAATATCTATTTCAGGAGAAAGGTCTACCTCTGATTTGGTAACATGAAGAAATGACCGGGGATTGGATTTTACCTCTTCCCTTGCTTCATCTGAATTCAACACATCATAGGGTCTGCATGCCAGCAAGTGGGCTGCTTCTTTTTTCGGGCGATAACCTTTGAAAGGTTTGATAATAGCCATTTTTTTGGTATTTAAAAATATGAATTATTTCTTTGGGCCTGTTTATAAAAATATACTGGTCATCAGGTAAATACCGATGACCAGTAACGTATTATGAATAAAAGAGAATATTTATTTATTTACCTGGAAGGTGGTATCACCTTTGGTTAAAAAGTTTACGATTTGCCGTGCAGCAGCAAGTCCTGCATTGTTATTGGCTTCGGCTGTCTGGGCGCCCATTTTCTTTGGTGTAAAGAAATACCTGCCCTCGTAATCGCCTGCAATCTGGTCTTTGCAGTCAGGTGTAACATCCGAAATATACCTGAAATCAGGCCTGTCTTTAAACATCTTCAACAGGGCTTTTTCGTCCACGATCTCTTTTCGGGCTGTGTTTACCAATGTAGCTCCTTTGGGCATGAGCGACAGCAGGCTATAGTTTATAGATTCTTTGGTCTCACTGTTTGAAGGCAGGTTGATGGAGACATACTGACATTTTTTATACAGTTCTTTCACATCTTCCACGCATTTTACCCCGTCATTTTCAATAAGTACGCAATCTACAAACGGATCATGGGCATATACATCCATACCCAGGCCTTTGGCGATGTAACCGACAATTTTTCCCACATTTCCGTAAGCATGTATTCCGATGGTTTTACCCCTAAGTTCGGTGCCGGAAGTGCCGTTGAAGCCGTTACGGTTAAGGTAAATCATCATACCGATGGCAAGCTCGGCCACGGCGTTGGCATTTTGCCCGGGGGTGTTCATCGCCACGATGCCTTTTTCTGTGGCAGCAGCAAGGTCTATGTTATCGTACCCTGCGCCTGCGCGCACTACAATTTTTAGCTTTTTAGCGGCTTCAATAACCTTACGGTCAACAATGTCGCTACGGATAATCATTGCATCAGCATCGGCCACGGCTTTGACAAGATCAGCGTGGTCGGTATATTTTTCAAGCAATGCCAGTTCAAACCCGGCATCCTTGAAGATTTTTGCTATTCCGTCTTTTGCCACCTGGGCAAAAGGTTTTTCATTTGCAAGCAATACTTTCGCCATATTCAGTTTTTTTAGTTCTTCGATTCAAATTCTTTCATTGTATCCACCAGCGCCTGGACGCTCTCTTTGGGCAAAGCGTTATAGATAGATGCCCTGAACCCCCCGACCGAACGATGCCCTTTAATGCCAACCATTCCTTTAGAAGTAGCAAATTCAAGGAATTGAGATTCCAGCTCTTTGTAATTTTCGTTCATCACGAAGGTAACATTCATAACCGACCTGTCTTCTTCTTCCTGCACAGTTGGGATAAATAGCTTGTTTCTGTCTATTTCGTCGTAAAGTAATTTTGCTTTTTCAGTGTTTATTTTTTGCATAGCTTTTAGTCCGCCAAGCTGTTTGAGCCATTTCATGGTCTGAAGGCATGCAAAAACTGTTATACACGCAGGTGTATTGAAAAGAGATTTATCGTCAATATGAGTTTTGTAATTAAGCATTGTAGGTATCTGGCGCTCAAATTTGCCAAGTATGTCGTCTTTGATAATAACAAAAGCAACACCTGAGGGGCCTAAGTTTTTCTGCACCCCACCATAAATAAGGGCGTATTTGGAAACATCCATGGGACGGCTTAATATATCCGAAGAAGCATCTGCCACTAAGGGTACAGGTGAATCAATATCTTTCCTGATCTCTGTACCGTAAATGGTATTGTTGGTGGTGATATGAAAATAATCGGCATCTTTTGGTATAGAAAATCCCTTTGGTATATAAGAATAATTCTTGTCTGCCGAAGAAGCCACTACATCAACCTGGCCAAAGAATTTTGCCTCTTTTATGGCTTTTTTCGCCCATGAACCGGTCTCGAGGTAAGCAGCTTTTTTGTTTAGAAGATTAAAGGGAACCATACAGAACTGCAGGCTGGCACCTCCCTGCAGGAACAATACCGAGTAACCGGAAGGAATCTCAAGCAACTCTTTCATCATGGCCTGGGCTTCGTCATTGATTGCAGTGTATTCCTTACTGCGGTGCGATATTTCCATTAATGACAAACCAATACCATTCAGGTTAAGTATATTTTCAGCTGTACTCTTAATTGTAAATTCCGGCAAAATTGACGGTCCTGCATTGAAGTTATGTTTTTTCATACCCAAAATATTTATTTGTTAAAAAAATAACAATAGAAAAAGTGGAATAAAAGTAGTAAATAATTATAAGTTGCAAGAAAATTTCAAAGAATTTAAACATATTTTTTTCCAACAGGCAACCTGTTGATAAATGCCATCATCTCAGGTACTAATTGTTATAGGGGTAATTCAACCTTACTAAATAATTATCTTTTAAGACCGGGATAATTTTTGTAAGGTCAAAGGTATGACAATATTCAATAACATCATCGAGCTTATTTTTTTTTAACCTATGGCGTTGGGCTACCTTGTCAATATATTTTAACAGGTTTGTTTTAGCAAGGTTCCAGAGGTCAACCGAGGCCAGTGTGGAATCGCAGATAGTATAAAAAGCTTCGTTCTTTAAAACCATTTCTGAAAGGGCGCCTGCGAAAAGGGTGTCCTCGAGGTTGAATTTGTTTTTCCAGCCTGCGCATAGGATCAACAGATCGCGCTGCTGTGATATTACATAACCGGCAATTTCAGTAATATTGAGGTATGCCCCGATAAGCACTTTATGATGGTTCCTGGCTAGCATGATACAATTTGTGCCGTTGGTGGTGCTGTAGACAATTTCTTTGCCTTCGATTCTTTCGCGGGTGAAATTATAGGGTGAATTGCCAAAATCTGCAAAATCCCTTACAATCCCATCCCGTTCGGCGGCGACAAGGTACCCTTTGTTCTTGTATGCTTCTGCTTCTTCAAGTGTGCCAACCGGGATGATTCTTTCGACGCCGCTCATAAAGGCTGTGCATATGGCCGATGTAGCCCTGAGGATATCAACAATTACCACGATGGCTTCGGGATTTTCAAATTCCGGAAAAACAGCCGGTGTGAAACAAACCTCTATTTTATTCTTATGCTGCATGAGTTCGAATTGCAGCGACAAAGTAAAGAATTATTTGATTAAATAGAAATATGGATTATTTTTTATCTTCATCCTTTATAAAACGGTAGTTTTACAATTTTAGCTTTCAGTAATTTATCCCTCACTTTGATAAAAATACTCTGGTCTTCAACAGTATAGGGTGTCTGAACATAACCCATACCGATTCCTTTTTTAAGAAAGGGGGCCATGGTACCGGAAGTAACCTCTCCGATTTTTTTGTTAAAAGCATCCACAATCTCATAGTGTTGCCGGGGAATTCCCCTGTCTATCATTTCGAAACCGACCAGTTTTTTTGAAATACCTTGTTGCTTCTGCCTGGCTAAGAACTCACGGTCAATGAAATCTTTGTTGTCAACAAATTTGGTAATCCAGCCAAGACCGGCTTCAAGCGGGGAAGTTGAATCGTCAATATCGTTGCCGTACAGGCACAGACCGGCTTCAAGCCTTAATGTGTCCCTGGCTGCAAGCCCTACAGGTTTAATTCCGAATTCTTTCCCTGCCTCAAACAAAGCTTTCCATATTTTTTCGGCATGTTTGTTGTCAAAATAAAGCTCAAAACCTTTCGAGCCGGTATACCCGGTACGGGAAATAATGATGTCTTTTATCCCGGCCATTTCGCCAGATAAAAAAGAGAATGAAGGTATCTCCCCAAGGCTGACCGGGGTAATTTTCTGCAGGGTTTTTTCGGCATTTGGCCCTTGTATGGCGAGCTGTGAAAAACTGTCGCTTGCATTTTCGATTTCTGCCCCTGCCTGGTTTTGTTTTTTCAGCCACTCAAAATCCTTTTGCGTATTGGAGGCATTTACAATCAGCAGGTATTTAAGGGGTTCGGTTTGATATACAATCAGGTCGTCAACAATACCGCCACGGCCATTTGGAAAGCATGAATATTGGGCTTTGCCCGGGGAAAGCCTGATTACATCGTTGGAGGTTACCCGCTGTAAGAAAGCAGTTGCATTGGCGCCCCTTACCCATATTTCTCCCATGTGCGATACATCAAAAACACCGACAGAATTTCTTACTGCGAGGTGTTCATCGGTAACGCCTGTATATTCAAGGGGCATTTCAAAACCTGCAAACTCTAACATGCGGGCGCCTAAGGCTTTATGAATTTGGTTTAAGGCTGTTTTCTTCATTTGATATTTAAAAATATAATCACTGACTTTTATTTACTCAATACCTTAAACTCAACCCTTCTGTTTTGTGCGCGTCCTTCTTCGGTATTGTTTGGTGCAATAGGCTGGGTGTAGGCATAACCTTTATATTCAAGCCTGCCCGATGCAATTCCCCTGCCGATAAGGTATTCAACCACAGCTTTGGCGCGGTCTTCAGAAAGTTTCATATTGGTTTTAAGGGCGCCAACATTGTCGGTATGGCCGCTTATCTCAAGCCTTACACCTTCATTATTCTGAAGCAATTTCACAACATTGTCAAGCTCGGCATATGATTCGGGTTTAAGCGTTGCTTTCCCAAACTCGAAGAAAATGTTTTTAAGGATCACTTTTGCACCTACCTCTACACGTTCAAGCTGAAAATCTTTGATGTAATCCTTCAGGTAAGTTTGTCCTTGCAGGTCAACTGCATCAAGGAATAGCAGGTACCCTTTGGCCACTATTTCAGCTCCGTATTGTTTTGCTTCGGGAACTTTTAAGGTATAATAGCCCCCGGTATCTGAAATAGCCGTTGCGATTACCCTGCTTTGTGAAGGATCTATCAGTTCAAGTTTGGCGACTACAGATTTGCCGTTTTCACTATCAGTAATCCTGCCTTTCATGGTGATAGACGTATCAAGCTGAAGCTTCGCCGGCATGGTGAAGAAAATACTTTCAAACGGAGGCAAAACACCGAGGACAGGAATGTCTTCGTTGCTTTGGATCATCTCTTTTTCTTCACCAAGGAAAATGACTTTATAAATATCTTTGCCCCCAAGTCCCGATTCCCGAATAGTAGCGTAATATGCATAACGGTTATCGGGTGATACTGAGTAAAAAACATCATCGTCTGCTGTGTTTACAGGGTAGCCGATATTTTCGGGCTGCGTCCACAAGCCGGTTTCGGTAAGACGGCTGAAAAACACATCAAACCCTCCCATGGTTTTGTGACCTTTTGAGCTGAAATAGAGTATGCTGTCGTTGGCAGACAGGCTCACCGCGACTTCATCAAGCTTTGTGTTGATCATCTGGCCGATGTTTTTGGGTTTTTGCCATTTTCCGTTTACATCCTGCGTAGTGATGTATATATCTGAGCCCCCAAATGAAGTCTTTGGATTGGCAGAGCAGAAATACATTGTTTTTCCGTTGGAGGACAGTGCCAGCGATGTCTCCCTTGAAGGGGTATTGATGCGGTTAGAAAGGGGTGACGGTTTTGTCCATTTGCCTTCTTTAAGTGTACTGGAAAAAATATCACCTGCACGTGATTTACCTATGTATATATAAAGGTCGTCATTTTTTGACGAGATGGCTACGGCTGCATTGTTGGCCTTGTTTTTCTTTTTATTGACCTTAGGGTCAAAACGCACAGCCTGTTGCCAACCGGCGCCTTTATCTTCGGTTTTGTAAATATCTTCGAAATATTTATTATCGGCAGGGTTCCGCGGGCTTTTTTCGGTGTGTTGCCTGCGCGATGTAAAAAACATTGTCTTTTCATCCCTGGTTATTACCGGGCTGTATTCGTCATACTCTGTATTGATGGCCGGACCGGGGTTCAGCACAACCACCCGTTTTGGTTCAGACACAAGTTCCTTCCCGTTTCGGCATTCAAGTATATAATTGTCAACGATGGGTTTTTTAACAACAATCTCTTTCGGTGAAAGTGTTTTCAGATATTCCGAGTATTCAAGCAACGCATTGTCAAAATCAAGGGTATAATGATAAGCCCTGCCAAGCATAAGCCTTACATCGGGGGCAACCTCGGGATTTTCTTTAAATGCTTTTTTCAGGTATTTTATAGATTCGTATTTATTATCGGTAAAAAGATAAGTAATACCAATCATATAATTCAGCTCGGGATTATTTGGGTTATATCTGTATGCTTTCAGGTAATTTTTCCTGGCTTCCCTGTATGAACCTGAACCCTCAGGAATTAATCTGTTTCCTTCTTTTACGGCAGACCAGGCTTCTTTAAAACCTTCATCAATAATTTTAAATTCGCTTCTCCTGATTTTGATCAATTGCTGAGGTGTGGCAGCAATAGTTGCCATAAAAAGGATAATTGCTGTTAGGGTAATTTTATAAATCTTCATAGATAGAAATTTATCGTTATTGTTGTTCACATTCCTTTAAATAGGCTTCGGCATCTTTAATACCATAATCGAGCGCCTGTTTCCAGTCTTTACAGGCTCCATAAATGTCGCCGGTAAGTTCTTTTGTAAGTCCCCTGTTGAGATAGGCAATACCGTATGCAGGCATGGTTGCTATTACCTGGTCGAAAAGCTCTATGGCTTTTGTGTAGTCTCCCTTTTGGGCATGAACATTTCCCATGTTGCACAATGCAAGCATATAACCAGGATTTAATTCAAGGGTCTTTTCAAAGTCTGCCTGTGCACCTTCGTAGTCACCGAGTACAAATTTTGCCCCCCCACGGTTGTTATAAGCCATAAACATGGTTGAGTCGAGCTCTATGGCCATTGAAAAATCTTTAACTGCACCCTGAAAATCTCCAATAAGCTTTTTAGCGCTACCCATGTTATTGTAAGCGATGGCGATTTTTGGGTCGTAACTCAGGGCCATCCTGTAATCATAGATAGCGCCCTGGTAATCACCGTTGTTTTTCCTGGCAGTTCCCCGGTCGTGATATGCCTTTGAATAATTGGGGCGCAGTTCTACAGCCTTTGAAAAATCTACAATTGCCCCATCGTTATCATTGTTGATGAGCTTAAACAAACCCCTGTAATAATATGCCTGTGGTTCGCCATAACCATACCTGATGGCATTGTCAAGGTCTGAAATGTTTACCCCGGAGGTGTCTATGGTAAACTGGGCAAAAGCCCTGCAAAAGTAAGCTTCCCCAATGGTAGGGTCGAGTTCTGTGGCTTTGGTAAAATCATCCAGGGCAAGGTAACCATTCTGTAGTTCGAAAAGTGCCTTGCCCCTTTGCAGGTAGGCCAATGCAAATGAAGGATAGAGCGATACGGCCTGATCAAGCTGGGTAACGGCCTGGTTATAATCCTTTTTCAAAAGAAAGTCTACGGCCTGGTTATACATCTGTTCGGCCTGTTTTCTCTTTTTATTAGTGTCTTCGCCTGTGCCGCCAACCTGACTGAATGCAACAGCACAAAGAAAAACTGAAAATAACAGAAATGAATATTTTTTCATAGTATCTTTATTTTGAAAACCTGTGAATTTGGTGTTCCAATTTATGCAAAACGGTTATTGTAATGATATTTTGTATAAAAATAAAAAAATTAATTTACAATATTTGGGAAATAAATTAACACATTTTTTTAACTTTGAGATTATTCCTTTCTCAGAGTGATATGAAGACAGATTTAACATACCTGAAAGAGATGTCGGGAGGTAACCAGGCTTTGATATTAGAAATGATTGATATTTTTAAAAATCAGGTGGTTGAATTTGCAGATGGAATGGAACAGCATTTCCTGGACAAGGAATATGAAAAGCTTGGTAAACTTGCGCACAAGGCAAAATCTTCAATTTCGATTATGGGATTGACAGAACTGGCCAGCCAGTTAAAAAGTCTTGAATTAATGGCTTGTGCCGGAAATGATGTTGAAAAATATCCTGCTATTATAGAAAAGTTTAAAATAGAAACAACCGAAGCTGTTTCGGAACTTGATGAGGTAACTAAAAATCTGGAATTGTATTTCTAAACTTTGGGTTATGTTAAAAACTGAAAAAATTAACGGTATTTTGGTTGTAAAGTTTGATAAACTCGACAGGTTTAACGCATTGATTGCAGAACCTGTGAAGGAAGACCTTAAAAATATGTATACCCATGCCGGTATAAAACTGGCACTCAACCTCGAAGGTATCAGGTTTATTGACAGCACCGGTTTTGGAGTGTTTCTTTCCATTATGAAAACGGCGAACAACAACCAGGGCCAGTTTAAAATCTGTAACATTTCACCAGAGGTAATGGAATTGTTTAAGCTGCTGCAACTTCATAATGTATTCGAACTTTACGAAACACTTGACGATTGCTTGAAAAGCTTTTCTTAAACCTCATTTATTCGTGTTCTGAAATTTAAGACCATTGCCCTCCTTCTCGATTGTAATTGTTTGAAATTTTGTTATTGCCCCTTCAAGAATCTGTTTAGACAATTCATTCAGAATGTATTTCTGCATCATCCGCTTTATGGGTCGTGCCCCATATTGAGGATCGTAACCTACCTCCGCGATCCAGTTAATGGCTTCTTCAGAAATGATAAGCTTAAGTTCGGTATTTTTCAGTGTTTTTAAAACATTGTCAAACTGAAGCTTAACGATTTGGCGAATCTCATCATGGCTTAGCGGGGTGAACATTATGAGTTCGTCAATACGGTTCAGGAATTCAGGCCTGATTGTTTTCTTCAGCAGTTCAAAAACCTGCTTACGGGTCTGCTCAAAAACAACTTCTTTATTATAATCATTTAGACCCTGGAGGTTTTCCTGTATGATGTGGGAACCAACATTGGAGGTCATGACCACAATGGTATTTTTAAAGTTTACCGTTCGTCCCTTGTTGTCGGTAAGCCTTCCATCGTCTAATACCTGGAGCAGAATGTTAAAAACATCGGGATGCGCTTTTTCTATTTCATCGAGCAAAATAAGAGAATAGGGCTTGCGTCTCACTGCCTCGGTAAGCTGTCCTCCTTCTTCATAGCCGACATATCCCGGGGGGGCACCAATAAGTCTCGAAACTGAATGTCTTTCCTGGTATTCAGACATGTCAATACGGGTGATCAGGTTTTCATCGTTGAACAGGAATTCAGCCACAGCTTTTGCCAGTTCTGTTTTGCCAACCCCTGTAGTCCCTAAAAAGAGAAATGAACCAATTGGTTTTTTGGCATCCTGCAAGCCGGCCCTGCTGCGGCGCACTGCATCGGCCACCGCTGCTATTGCTTCTTCCTGTCCTATCACCCGTTTGTGCAAGGCTTCTTCCATGTGCAATAGCTTTTCTTTTTCACCCTGAAGCATTTTAATAACCGGTATGCCGGTCCATTTAGACACGATTTCGGCTATATCTTCAGATGTCACCTCTTCCTGTATGAGGCTGTTTTCTTTTTGCATATCCGATAACTGCTTTTTAAGGTTTTCTATCTGTTGTTCGGTCTCTTTAATTTTACCATAACGTATTTCGGCAACTTTACCGTAATCGCCTGAACGTTCTGCACGGGTAGCTTCCATCTTTAAGTTTTCTATGGCATCCAGGTTTTGGCGTATTTGCTCAATGAGGTTTTTTTCAGATTGCCATTTGGCCCTGAGGTTGTTTCTTTCATCGGAAAGTGTGGCAATTTCTTGTGCCAGTTTTTGTACTTTTTCCCTGTCACCTTCACGCTTTATTGCCTCGCGTTCTATTTCAAGCTGTTTGATGCGGCGTTCAATGTCATCTATTTCCTGAGGCACCGAATTCATCTCGAGCCTCATTTTTGAAGCGGCTTCATCAATAAGGTCTATTGCCTTGTCGGGAAGGAACCTCTCGGTAATGTACCTTTGCGAAAGTTCAACAGCGGTAATGATGGCTTCATCTTTTATCCTGACTTTATGATGCGACTCGTAACGTTCCTTTAATCCCCTGAGGATGGAAATCGCACTCAATTCATCGGGTTCGTCAACCATCACTATCTGGAACCTTCTTTCAAGGGCTTTGTCTTTTTCGAAATATTTCTGATATTCGTTTAATGTAGTGGCCCCGATTGCGCGCAATTCACCCCTGGCAAGCGCGGGTTTAAGAATATTTGCTGCATCCATTGCCCCTTCGCTTTTTCCTGCCCCCACGAGGGTATGTATCTCATCAATAAATAAAATAATTTCACCGTCAGAGGCTATAACCTCCTTTACTACCGCTTTCAACCTTTCTTCAAACTCACCTTTGTATTTTGCCCCGGCAATGAGCGCACCCATGTCGAGAGAAAAAACCTGTTTCGATTTCAGGTTTTCTGGTACATCACCTGCCACAATACGATGGGCAAGGCCTTCGGCAATGGCAGTCTTACCAACTCCGGGCTCGCCAATGAGTATTGGGTTGTTTTTAGTCCTTCGTGAAAGTATCTGAAGAATGCGCCTTATCTCATCTTCGCGGCCAATAACAGGGTCGAGCCTGCCGCTCCTGGCCATGTCGTTGAGGTTGACGGCATAACGGTTCAATGAATTGTAAGTGTCTTCTGCTGTCTGGCTGTCTACCTTAGAACCTTTTCGTAGTTCTTTTATGCCGTTTTTTAAATCTTTTTCGGTTAATCCATAGTCTTTCATCAGTTGCGAAACATCATCGCCCGATGCCAGAATTCCCATCATCAAGTGCTCAACCGATACAAATTCGTCACCAAATTCTTTGGCGTATGCCAGCGCTTTCTGAAGTGATTTATTGGCGTGTGACGACAGGTATTCCTCTCCTCCCGTAACCTTTGGGTACGATTCGATGATTTTATCAAGAACCTTGTCAAAGGCAGGCTGATTTATCCCCATTTTTTTCAGCAGGAAAGCTGCAACGCTCTCACCCTGGCTAAAAATTCCTTTTAAAAGGTGACCGTTTTCAACCGATTGGTGGCTGTAGCCCCTGGCAATGACGAAAGCTTGTTGTATGGCTTCCTGTGCGCGTATCGTGAAATTATTCAGGTTCATTTTATGCTTTTGTTTGATGTTATGTTAAGATTATCAAAATTCTTACCACTCGTTTTTTTGTAAGTTGAAACGACATTTTGACATAATTTGAAGAGGTTATTAGTCAATTTGACATACGTAGAAATATGAAAAGAGAAAACTTATGCCTATTAAAAACAATAGTTTACGTAACCTATCATGGATTATTGCGTAGAAATTTACGTCTGCTGCATAATTATATCTCAGAAAGAGGTTTTAAAACCGGGCAGACAGGATTCTTTCAGATTTATAAAACTCTAAGAAATGAGCGAACATATACTTGAGGCGTTGATGGAATTATTTGCAATTATTGCAAGGCCGGAGAGTATTGCTGTAAATAAAAAATCTGTAAACGAGTCATACCAGAACAGGCGAAAGGTAGTGGAAAACTTCCTGCGCAGGCAGCTTAACCTCGAACTCGTTAAAAAATACCTCGACCTGTTTGATGCATATTATTCAGACCACAAGGAACTGAGGATTGTCAGAGATTCGGTAAAAGTTCTTAAAATAATTGATAAGTACATAAATAAAGAGCTTACCCAAAAGCAGAAAATCATTGTTCTGATACAACTTTTTGAATTTGTTAATTCAGATTCAAGCACCATCACCAAACAGGAATTTGAATTTCTCGAAACGGTAGCCTCTTCTTTCCATATAACCGAACATGAGTATAGGCTGATTAAGGAATTTACCCTTTGCAAATTCTGTGAAGTACCTTCGAGCCCCGATATACTGTTAATAGATAACAATAAAGATTTCAAACATCCGGAAACCAAGCATCTTTTTTCCGAGTTTCTTATCGGGCAAATCAGGATTTTAAGCATTGCATCTGCGAATATCTTTTTCCTGAAGTATAACGGATTAAGCGAAATGTATGTAAACGGCCAGCTTTTGCAGCAGGACAGGTCGTATGTGCTGCACACTGGCTCATCAATACGCAATCACCACGTAAAACCTATCTATTACAGCGATATTGTAAGTACTTTCAACGATGATTCTCAAAAGTCGAAGATAGTATTTGAGGTAGAAAATATCAGTTATAAATTTAAGAATGAAAAAACAGGCCTGTACCCGATGAGTTTTTCGGAGGAATCGGGCAGGCTGGTAGGAATCATGGGTGCCAGCGGCGCAGGCAAATCAACCTTGCTGAACGTGCTTAACGGCTCTTCGAAGCCATCGACCGGAAGGATATTGGTCAACGGTATTGACATACACGATGGTGAGAACAAACTTGAAGGGTTAATTGGCCATGTATCACAGGATGACCTTTTGATTGAAGAACTTACTGTATATCAGAACCTTTATTACAATGCCAGGCTTTGCTTCAGCCATTACTCTGAGAAGGAAATTGAGGAGACCGTGAATAAAGTGTTGCAAAACCTTGGTTTGTTCGAGATAAAAGATATAATGGTAGGTACGCCGCTAAATAAAAAAATTAGCGGTGGACAGCGAAAAAGGCTAAATATTGCCCTTGAGCTTATCCGTGAGCCTGCCGTGTTGTTTCTCGATGAACCTACTTCGGGTCTGTCGTCGAGAGATTCGGAAAACATCATGGACCTGCTGAAAGACCTAACCCTGAAGGGTAAACTCGTATTTGTGGTTATCCATCAGCCATCGTCTGATATTTTTAAGATGTTCGACCGTCTCCTGATCCTCGACACAGGAGGTTATCTTATTTATAACGGCGATCCCATTGACTCGATTATATATTTTAAGTCGAAGGTACACCAGGCCAACTGGTCTGAAAGCGAATGTCATATATGCGGAAATGTCAACCCCGAACAAATTTTCAATATTGTAGAGTCGCTGATTGTGGATGAATACGGTAAACAGACCTATCACCGCAAAATATCACCCAAAGAATGGAACCAGTATTATGAAGAAAGCAAAGAGCAAAAGCAGGATGCTGTAAAATCAATGGGCGAACTGCCATCAATTTCATTCAGGATACCCAACTGGATGAAACAGTTTTTTATTTTTGTAACCCGCGATGTCCTTTCAAAATTAGCAAATACCCAGTATCTCATTATTACTTTTCTCGAAGCGCCGGTGCTGGCATTTATCCTGTCGTTTATTATCAAATATTATGATGTAAGCGCCACGAATGAACTTGGTTACACTTTTGTCGGGAACAGTAACCTGCCGGTATACATTTTTATGTCGGTGATCGTGGCCATTTTTATGGGGCTTACCGTTAGTGCCGAAGAGATAATTAAGGACCGAAAGATACTTAAAAGGGAAGCCTTTCTTAACCTTAGCTGGATGAGTTACCTGTTGTCAAAAGTTGCTGTAATGCTTGGTATTTCTGCATTACAGGCTTTTACTTTTGTGCTTGTCGGTAACAGCATCATACAAATTAAGGGGATGTTTGCCGAATACTGGATTATCCTGTTCAGCGCATGGGCTGCATCAAACCTTATGGGTCTTGTGATTTCAGATAGTTTTAAGACAGTGGTAACCATCTATATATTAATTCCTTTTCTTGTTATCCCGCAAATTATCCTTAGTGGTGTAATTGTGAAATATGAAAAACTAAACCCCAAAATCTCATCCCCCGGCAGTATTCCTGCTTATGGTGAAATAATGACTGCGCGTTGGGGATATGAGGCGCTTTCGGTATACCAGTTTAAGGAAAATGATTATATGAAAATATTTTATCAGCATAACAAGGTGATGAGCAATGCTGAATTCAAGAAAAACTATTGGGTTAAAAACCTGCTTAACAAACTCGATTATCTTGAAAAAAACTACAATAATCCTTTATACCGTGAAAAAGTAAGTTATAACCTGCTTGTGCTAAGGAATGAGATTGGAAAGGAATTGAAAAGCGGTGTTTCAAAAAAGCTGGAGAAAAATCAGAATGTTGAATTTCAGTATCTTGACAGCCTTACACCGGAGCACCTTACACCAAATGTAATTAATAACACGAAAGAATATATTAACACTGTTAATAAGGTATATATCAGAATATATAACCGGGCAAACGATGACAGGGACAGGATAATAAGGGAGTTTCAGGATACACCTGCCAAAAAGGAGGCCTTTCTTGCGCTTAAACGAAACCACCACAACGATGAACTTGCAAAATTTGTTGAGAATACCAACGAAGTAGTGAGGATCGTTGAATACAAAGGTCAGTTATATCAAAAGGTAGACCCGGTGTACCTCGATCCGGAAAACAAATTTGTTAAAGCCCATTTTTATGCGCCCCGGAAACAGTTCCTTGGAAATTATTATAGTACGTTCTGGGTCAATACTATTGTGATCTGGGTTATGTCGTTACTTTTATTTATAGTGCTTTATTTCAGATTGCTTAAGAAATTGCTCGATTATGCAGAAAGCATTTCAGACAGGTGGAAAATAAAGGCTGATTATTAGAAGGCCAAAGCTAATTCGTTGGGTATACTTTTTCTCCGGTAAAATCTTTCAATACTTATATTTTCCTGATATCAAGATCAATAATTTGTCCGTCAATAATTTTTGCATAGGCATAATTACCTTCCCTGAAGGGGCCGGGATTAATGATTTTGGAAATACCAATGGTATCAATGCCTATACCTTCGTGAATATGCCCTGTAAAGGTAATTATGGGCTGAAGTGTTTCAATGAATTTTCTGATAATATGGCTGCCTACATGCTGGCCTGCTGCCACCTGGTCATTTACCGTGTTAGCTGGGGGTTGGTGGGTAATTAGGATTTTCTGTGTTTCTGCATTAATTTTTCCGCTGATGGAGGCAATATGTAAACTATATTCCTCTTCAGAATATTCAAGCGGTGTTTTGCCGGGACAAGGCAATGAACCTCCCAACCCGATAAAGGTGTATCCGTTTATGTTTTTTACTTCATTGTGCAGGTTCCACTCCTGGCTGCATAAATATTTAACGACTCCTGTTTGGTCACAATTTCCTGCAACAACAAGTATGCTGTCGTTATATTGTGCAATATTCTCCAATACTGCCCTGGCATCTTTTTCTAAACCAAAATGGGTAATATCCCCTGCTATTACGATTAGATCGGCCGATTTAATATTACCGGATATCCTGTCAAAAGAATCTGTTCGCCCGTGAATATCGGTAAATGCAATTATTTCCATCCGGTTTTTGGTTTGTCGTAAGTAAATTTAGTTATTTTCAGGGTAACAAACATAAAATTTTGGCTAAAACCTCAGTTATATGCAACAGAAACTGTCAATTATAAAGTTTCATTATATTTGCAGGTTTATTTTCAAAATTCAACGGTGATTATTATATTTAAAGGCTGCATTTTTCCTGAATGAATAATTAATCTGATGGACCGTCGCATTTTTTTAATAAGTTTTTTTGCACTTACATGGTTCAATGCCTATTCCGAAAAGAATGTGCTGCTTGTTAATTCGTATCATCCGGGTTTCCCCTGGACAGACGGGATTACCAAAGGGGTCGAGGAAGTTTTTGCAGACAGGGCAGATGTAAATCTCTATGTCGAATACCAGGATGCCAAAAGGTTTACAGGGCAGAAAAACATTTTAAACTTTAAAGATTATCTGGTTTCAAAATACAACAGTGTAAAAATTGACCTTATCATTACTTCTGACAATAATGCGCTCGATTTTATTATAAACAGCAGTTTTGAAAAGATATGGGATGTTCCGGTCGTATTTTGCGGCATTTCAAATTACAGAGACTATAATATCGAAAACAAAGATTATTTCGGGGTGCTTGAAACGGATGACTGGCTTCCTATCGTGCAAACCATCCTGAAAATTCACGAGTTCAGTATTGACACATTTTATTTTGTTTCTGAGAAAAGCACTACCGGAAGGATCAGGGACAGCGTGCTGACAGAATGTTTCAAGAACGAAGGGATATCAACAAAGCTTGAATTGCTTGAGAACTATACGGTACCAATACTTGTCGAGAAAGTATCATGTCTCGGTGGCAATAACATTATTTATTATCACGGGGTAGGGGTAGATTCATATGGAAACCCGGTAGTCCCCCATGATTTTGGGGCCATGCTGGCACAACATGCCCATGTCCCTGTATATTCGAGTTATCCTGAAGTTATTGGCAGCGGGGCAATCGGCGGGTTCGTAAGGTCAGGACGGAAACACGGCATGCAAACTGCCCTTATAGCACTAAAGCTGCTTGATGGAGAGGACAAAAGCCGGGTACCGAAAATTTCGGAGCAGGATGGTGAGTATATTTTTGACTATAAAATGGCCGGAAAATTTCACCTGAACATTCAAAATTTTCCTCAGGAAGCCAGGTTTATCAATAAACCCGGGAAATTGTTTGATGAATATAAATATGAAACAGTTGCTGTGATCATTTTCATTATCGTTCTTTTAATAATAATCACATTTCTGGTAATCAGCAATTTCAGGAGGATAAGGGCTGAGAAAAAATATAAAGAAAGTGAGTCCAGGTTCAGGGAATTCGCAGAACTACTTCCCCAGATAGTTTTCGAAACCGACCTGAACGGAAGGTTTCTCTTTGTTAATAACCATGCTTTCGAAAAGTTTGGTTACACCAAGGAAGATTTAAACCGGGGAGTTAACCTGATGGATATTGTAGTTAAAGAAGATATTGAGAAAGCAAGCACAAATATCAAAAAACTAATTAAAAAAGAAAAAATTACAGATTCAATATACATGGTCAGGGACAAAGAGGGTAGACAATTTATATACGAAGTCCATCCCAACCTGATTTTAAAAGACGGAAAACCTTTTGGTATAAGGGGTATCGGTATTGATGTAACTTATAAAAAACAGTTTGAACAGGAACTAATCAATGCCAAAAAGAAAGCCGAAGAGTCTGACCGGCTCAAGTCTGCTTTTCTCGCCAATATGTCACATGAAATCAGGACACCGCTGAACTCAATTGTGGGATTTTCATACCTTATGTCTGAGAGAAATCTTACAGAGGAGGAGATAAAAAAGATGTCCAAATATATCCGTTCTTCTTCTGACCACTTGCTAACGCTGATAAATGATATTATTGATATTTCGAAAATCGAAGCCGGACAGCTTGAAATAAGCATTAACCGTGTGAATGTCCCGGAGGTCTTGTCTGAACTTGCTTTATATGCTGATAGAGAAAAGGAGCGATGTGAAAAACATCATATAGAGATTTTTTACAGGAACCATGCTGACAAAGAAAATCTTGTTATTGAAACCGACGTGATACGTCTTCGTCAGGTACTTTATAACCTGGTAAACAATGCGATAAAGTTTACTGAAAAAGGCTTCATCGAAATAGGGTATCAAAAGAAAAAAAGCGAAATTGAATTCTTTGTAAAAGATACTGGTATTGGTGTTAGTAAAGAAATGGGCGAGAGTATTTTTAACCGCTTTATCAAGATCAATTCCAGTGATGGAAAGCTTTATCCGGGGTTTGGGCTTGGATTGTCCATATCCCGCCAGCTCTCTGAATTGCTTGGCGGAAAGTTGTGGTACCAGCCGAATGAAGATTCCGGCACAACATTTTTTTTGTCTTTGCCTGTTTAGAAATACCGAATTTTTATTGCCGGCTGTTTTGCATTATCAGTTGCTCAGAAATCAACTACCAGGCGAACAGGCTTTAACACAATATCCTTTGAAGAAAGTAAAATGAAAAACAATCCTTTGCCAAATTTTTGTGTATCAAGATAATAAACTGTTGTTCCTGACTCTATTTTTTTGTTTTCGATTATTTTACCATCGGCACTGTAAATGCGCATTAAGAAATCTTCCTTAAGGGGAGATGAAAATGTAACCAAAGTGAAGTCTGATGCAGGATTGGGATACACTGTATAATCAAACGGGCAGTTGCAGCCAGGGTGGTCGGGAACAGAACTAATGATGTCGAATTTGTCAATGGCAGACTGATATACTTCCCTGGTGCCTTCATCCTGAATAAAAACTACTACCCTTAACTGGTCTGTATGCCTAACATTGTCAGAATAGTCCCAGGAATACTTCAATTCAAGTTGCTCATTCACTCCCCATTCTTTATGAATATACGAACCGGCAGGATTTGGTACCAGTGCTTTAACAACATCCCTGAACCGCGATTCCCCGTTAATACCCTGGACCCCGGTAATTTCTTTTTCAATAACAGCAATATGCAGGGTATATTCATTTAAATTAATTTGTTTTAATGCTTTTATTAACAGATTAATATTTACTGTGTGGGTCCCGAACACTGTAGTAACGTCAATATCAAACATGGGGTCGATTAAAGATTGCAACTGTAATTGCCTTATATCAGGATGCTGAAGGTAATAGTCGTACCGGTGGGCTCCATCAGAACCGCCATCCATAAAAGTGTAGGGGACTTCGATGAGCCCGTAATAAAATACCCTTGCCTCTGAAACAATCGGATTTTCAAGGTTCAGTGGATCCACCCCCGGAAATGAAGTGTGATAGTGTATTTTAATTACATCGCTGTTTGACCTGTTAAAAATATTTTGTAATTCACTATTCGCAGAAATACTTGTAGTGTCCGAAATATTTGTAAAATGCTCGAGCAGTACCACCTTCCTGCGGTCACCAATCCAAATGCTGTCGAAGGCGAAACCATTGTTGCCGAAAGTTGTCCCATCGTTTCCGTATGCAAATCTGAACCGTACGTCCGATAACCCTTTTAAGGAATCAAGATTGTGCTTCATGTCTGTCCAAATGGCATCTTTATTATCAGACCATCCTATAGATTGGCCTCCCGGAAGCCCGTTAATGGAATACCTGTTGTACCAGTTTATACCGCTGTTAAGATCACCGAGGTTTGTCCATTCCTGGTCATCTTTACAGATATACTGAAGCACTGCCCCATCCCTCAGTTGCTCAAAGCTTCTTTTGGCAGCAAACCGTATCATTGGCTTTTTAGTCATTGTAAAATCAAAACAGGGGCTGATCACCGATGATTGCTGTTTTAAGCCCGGTTGAACAATGGTGTACCAGTATTTTGAATCGTTGTTAATTGCTGTAGACCCATTTCCCAGAATCCAGTTACTTTGTTGACCTGCTGTCTCAACCGAGGCATTCCAGCCGTTTGGGCCGTTTTCAAAATCTTCAAAATAAATATTATTTGAGATATTAAACACTGGCCTCACAGGAATAACTTTTGAAAGCGTATCGGAACAGCCATAGTTAGATTGCACGATATGGGAAATAAGGTATTCGCCCGGCTTTTCAAAATTGAAATAAACATCTTTGTTTTCAAGCACAGAATCTTTTTGGTCAAGTTTTACTATCCATTTGTATTTCTCAGGTATTCCTATCTTCAGGGTTGAATGGTCGGTCAGCAATATCGGACCGTCTTCGTGAAAACATTCGCTCTCCCAGTGAAAATCAACTTTTGGGCGGTCACCGAAAATAAATTTCTTTTCGAGCGATGCCGAACAACCAAGAATGGAAGAGGCACGCAATGAGACATAACGTGTGCCGGCATCGTGGTAAACATGCCCGGGGTTTTTCATTCCACTCTTATTATTAACACCCGAGGAAGGATCATCAAAATTCCATTCCCAGACTGTTATGCTGTCTTTTGAAACAGTATTGCTGATGAAATAGACCGGTATTTCCGAACCTGCAATGATACAAGTATCGCTTACCGTAAAACTTATCCGGGGGGCCTCCTGTATGGTTACCGTTTCGGATATGCTCCTTGAACAGCCGTTTGCAGTGGTATAGGTATAAAAAATGGTATCCGGACCGGGCAGGGCATAGGCTGGAACATAATAATACCCATTCTGCGGACTGCCTGTAACATTGTCACCATGAAAAATCCCTTTTTCCATGTTGCCGTTCAATGGATATTGTACATCATTATTGCAAAAGGTATTTCTGTCAAAACCGATAAACCAGATAGAATTCACATATTCAATGGTAAAACTTTCGGTTAATTCAAACCAGGCTTTATGGTAGTATCTGTAGGTAACATGGTATTCACCGCCTGTGAGTTTTGAGGGGTCTATCACTGCTGTATTGTCACCATTATCGGTCAATCCTGTGCCTCCGGAAATAGTTAGTTCACCGATAACATTTCCAAGGTTTGTTCCCCTTATTAAAAATGGTGTTTCATTGTAACAGAAAAGCAGTTTGTTGCCGGGGAATATTATATCGGCATTTACTGCCAGTACATCAACCATTACAGAGTCTTTTCCAATGCACCCGGTAGTGGGGCTCATGTAAGAATATAATATTTTGTGTGGTGAACCTTCAACACCAGCCCATTTTGGATAGAAGAAAACAGAATCATTGCGGGTAAGCAATCCATCACCACTGAAGCTGCCCCCTTTGGGTGTGCCAAAAACAGGAATTTCTTTGTTGTTAACGCTATAAGCCCCGCCAAGGCCTCCGATTTCAACCTCTGGAGCAGGGATCACAGAAACCGGTACGCTGCCGGATACAGTGCCTTTACAATATTTATCTGTTACCTCGGTCAACGAATAGGTTCCTTCGTTTTTCACTGGCATAAGATAATCATTTGTTGCAATATTGCCGACATAAACAGGTGAAAGGTTATCTTTCCTGTATTTGAAACTCCAGGGTGCCCTGCCTGTGAGTTCAACTTTCAAAAAGGCCGATGTGCCCTCACATATCGTTCCTCCTCCGGAAAGAAGGGCTGATGGTGCAGTACGGTACGTTACCCTGCCTGTTCCGGTAACTGTGCCACGCCTGTTTGCATCTCTCATCGAGGTCAATGAATACACGCCATTCTCAGGCACCTTTAGCGTAAAAACCGTGCCATTAATCCCGGTTATTGTTTTAGGGCTTTTACCGTTAACTATATAGGTAAAACTCCATGGGGGAGTTCCGTATGTAAGGCGCACTGTTAACCGGGCAGTGTCACCGCTACAGACAGAGTCGTTTCCGCTGATTTCGGCTGAAGGCAACCTAAAGATCGGGCCATACCATTCGCTTTTAATGGTGTCTCCAATTAAAGATCCTGAACTGGCGGCAGGCGCTGTTTCAAAACTTATATATTTTCCTTCATCTGTACCTGAAATGGTATATTGCTTTTCAGTACCAATAATGGTTTTTAAAGGATTTCCCTGTGTGTTATCTGCTTTATACCATGTATATTTATGATTTCCAGTATTTTCCGGATTTCCTTCTGTGTCACTGTAATCGAACTCGGCAGTTATGGTCTGGTCTAAACCTATAAGCCCTGTTACCCTGGGATTTAAAGCAACAGGGGCAGCATTGATGTATTCAAGATTGCTATAAAAATTTGTATCAGATAAAGCATTTTTAACATCCTTTGGCCTTACAGTAAATCCAATCCACTTGCCCCCTTCAGAAAATTGAAGCCTGTATTGTTTCGAGGAAGCAATTTTTACCGGATTTTCGCCCAACTCATTTAATGCCCTGAACCATCCAAATTCTGAACTTCCTTCTGTATCGCCTTCAGGATCAATATAATTGTAAATGCCGTTTAAAATTGAGAAAATGGTCTTGCTTCCGCTTGTCATTACATTTTGTACTGAGGGGGCATCGTTAACCTGCAAAATATTAATGTTTCGTGTTAAAAAACTGCTGTATAAGTTACCGTCAAATATTATGAATTTAATGGTGCGAAAAGCGTTGTCCGGATTTATTTCATTATAATTCAGATATTTGATACTTCTTAAAGCCTGCTGGTAACTTGCAGGGGTGGCATTACCTGTTAAACTCATCGAGCCGGTTTCAATATTCCATACACCTGTGATGCCGAAATTGTTTTGAAAAGTAAGACTGTCTTCATTTCTGTTATAACCCGTAATGATAGAAACAATTGCAGAAGCAAGACTGGTATTGTCTTTATCCTCTAAATGAATGGTTGACGAGATACTTTTTTCGCCATCTCCTTCTGTATAAATCAGGGTTGTGGGTTCAATATTTTTTATTTCCGGCGGGTCGTTGACCGGGGTCACGGTAAATGTTACCGAATCCCTGTCAGAAAGCCCGGTGGGGTCGGTAGCTGTGAAGGTAATGATTTCGGAGCCATTCCAGTTGATG
>JAFGPL010000021.1 GCA_016936215.1 Bacteroidales bacterium | reverse complement strand
GAAGAATTTTCATTCTCAAAAAAAGAATTTGCCATAAAAATTGCAGATAGTTATTTCTCAAAAGACAGTATTATCATTGATGTAAAGGATGATAATTCAACTGTTTCCGGTAAAGTAACAATGAACAACCAGGTTGAGTATAAATCTGGCAGGTTGATAAATACCGGAATAATGGGGGTGTATCGCTTCGTCCCATTTATGGAGTGCTATCATGGAGTAGTTAGTTTGACGCATAATTTAAATGGGAAACTTATTATCAATAATGAGGTTCATGATTTTAAAGGTGGCAAAGGATATATTGAAAAAGACTGGGGATCGAGCATGCCTTCAGCCTGGATTTGGATGCAAAGCAATCATTTCAACGACAAAAACAGTTCCTTTATGCTCTCAATTGCCGATATACCCTGGTTGAGAAAATCATTCACCGGATTTTTAGGTTTCTTTTATCAGGATAATAAAATACATCATTTTGCTACCTATCGCCCAACAAAACTGCAACTGGAAATTAATGATTCCAACCAATTAAAGATAAAAATCGAGAATAGAAAAAACACTATTATTATCAACGCAAGATCAAACAATACAGGTATTCTTAAAGCTCCGGTTGAAGGCGCGATGGATAGGCGAATTCCTGAAAGTATAGACGCAATACTAAAGATTACTATGATGGACAAAAAGGGAACCGTAATTTTTGTGGATAGCACAAATATTGCTGGTCTGGAAATGGTAGGAGAATACCATAAATTACAGGAGTTGTTAAAATAACTAAGCTTAACAATGTATGATTTAAGGCACAGTTCAGCCAAAAAAAGAGGCAGAGAGTTAGAGAACCTACTGCCTCAAAAAGAAATCGCTTGTGCCAGTTCCCCGTCATAACGGTGCAAGAATAACCCTCTTTTGCCTCTTAATTCCTTTCTCCTCAACATTCAAACTCTAACTCAAACTGCTCTTCCCATAATCCACACACCTAAAGCCCAAAGCCCAAAGCCCAAAGCCTACAGCCTACAGCCTAACGTCTTACTCCAAACCTGTTCAAAACTATCCCTTTGAAAATCTTGACTTCTTGCAGATAATTTGTAAATTACACTGATTTTTTGGGCGCAACACAATGTTTTATCAAGACTTTAAAAACGCCAATGAAACAGCAAAAGGTTTTTTTATTGAATGCAGGATTTGAAATAACTATATGCTAACTATAAAAATTTGCGAAATAAACCTTCGTTTATCCAACCAAATTAACCGGATAAACGAACCATTTATTCGCTTATTGGCTAGTTAGCGGCAAGGCAATAAAACGATTCGATCAAACTGGTCTAAGTTAATAGTCGCAAAACATTTCTATGAAGATAAAACGCATTGAAACGGACACTTTCAAGCTTAGCTATCACTCAAATTGGGATTATGATTATGTTGATAACTATATTCATACATTTTACCAGGACGATGGTATAGGCGCTCTACAGATTTCTTCATATATCAGCAACAGCCATGATTTAGTATTTGATATTTATAAGGAAAAATTAAAATATGATAATTCAACTATAAAGGATTATTTAAATTTTCAGGCAATACATTGTGTTGAATATAAAACAAACTCAGATTATATTATTTTGAAATGGATAATAGGCAAGGAAAATAGAATGATTTTTTGCACATATTCTGTGTCAATTGATGACGTCCATTCAGATAAATATCAAAATGAGATTAATGAGATTGAAAAGATTATAAATACAATTGAAATAAAATAAGCCCAGCCGCTAATGCGGTCATACGCAATTGCCGGGCTCGTGGGGTCGCTAATGTAAGCTCATTTGGCTATCTTTCGGGTAACACGACAAGCGAGCGCTCATGAATCGGCAACTGCGCATACCGACAACGTTGTCCGCAATCCCCCTACTTGGACTTCAGTTGAGTTTCGAAGCAAACGGTAAAATGGATTCGTATATAGGGTTTTAGAATTGATTAATAAAACTTAAAGTATTGATAATTAATGAACTAATTTTACCGTTAGTCGGAAGGCTGAAAAAACGAACGACAGTGCGAACTTAATGGAATTTTTGTTTTGCCGACCCGCAAGAAAAAATTGCCAACACACATTGAACACATTGGCAAGCCCCACGAGCCGAAGCTCAAAGGCGAAGCCCTCACGAAAGTGAAACTTAAGTAAACCAAAGCTTACCAAAAAGTGCAACTGACCGAAGGGAGTTCATGAGCACCTGTGAAAAATAAAAAATGAGCGAATATTTTTTGCCGACACGCACAGAAAGTATCTTGTTAACAACTTTTTGATATAATACTATCTTATATTTTGAGATATTAATTATAAAGTTTAATTTTCGACTCAAATAATTTCTGAATAATGAACAGAATTAAAGAAGTACTGGAGGAGAAAGGAATTAAGCAAACCTGGTTAGCCGATAAGCTGGGTAAAAGTTATAATATGGTGAATGCCTATGTGCAAAACCGGCAACAACCCCGGTTGGAAGTTTTTACCGAGATTGCTAAAATATTAGATGTGGACATTAAAGAATTAATTGTTTCAACAAAACAGGAGTAATGACTGATATACATGATAAAAAGACCAGAAGCTTTAATATGTCCAGAATTAAAGGGAAAAACACAAAACCTGAAATCCTTGTTCGGCAATTTTTGTATAAAAATGGATTCCGTTACAGACTGAATTATAAAAAACTACCAGGAAAACCTGATATAGTTTTACCAAAATATAAAACTGCCATATTTGTTAACGGTTGTTTTTGGCATGGACACGAAAATTGCAAAGATTTTGTAATTCCAAAGACAAGAACAGACTGGTGGATTGAGAAAATTAATCAGACAAAAAACAGAGACTTATCAACAAGCACAGAGCTTGCTTCTCTTGGCTGGAAGGTAAAAATTATTTGGGAATGTGAATTAAAATCAGATAAGAGAGAACAAGTTTTAGAAGACTTAATTGTATTTTTGAGTAAAAAGTAGTATAGATGAATTTTATAGATTTATTTTCAGGAGCAGGAGGCTTGTCAGAAGGATTTATTCGGGCAGGATTTAAGCCTGTTGCTCACGTGGAAATAGACAAGGCAGCTTGCAATACGATGGTAACTAGAGCTGCATACCATTATTTAAAAAATTCAAATAATTTCCAACCCTATCTTGATTATATCCAAAACAAAATTTCAAGAAATGAATTGTACTCATTAATTCCTGCAAAAGAAAGAGAATCTGTAATTAACTTGCCTATAGGTGGTGAAAACAATAAAATGATATTTGATAAAATTGATTTACTTCGAGAAGATAAAACGATAGATTTTATTATAGGAGGACCTCCGTGTCAGGCATATTCAATCGTTGGAAGGTCAAGAGATAAAAACAGAATGCAAGGTGATTCCCGGAATTACCTTTTCAAAGAATATGCAAAATTTCTTGAATATTATCAACCAAAATATTTTGTATTTGAAAATGTTATTGGATTGAAATCTGCGAAAACAAAAGATGGTAAATCTTATCTTGGTATGATGCTTGATTTATTTAAGGAAAAAGGTTATCATACCGAATATAAAATTTTGGATGCCAAAGATTTTGGCGTTTTACAGAATAGAAAAAGGATAATTTTGATTGGTAAAAAAGATGGAGAAGAGGGATTTTATCCTGATTTTGAAAAAGTAAGGTCAAATGTAACTGTATCGGAAATATTTAAAGATTTACCGGAATTACAAGCAGGAACAGGGGAATATTATACAACTAAATACAAACCTTATGATGGGGAATATTTATTTGTAAGTCAAATAAGGAATGGTTTGGATTTTACAACTCAACATATATCAAGACCACAAACAGAACAAGATAAGGAAATTTATAAACTTGCAGTAGAGAAATGGGAAAATGGGCAGCAAAGGCTTAATTACAATGATATTCCCAATGAATGGCAAACACATAAGAATACGAAGTCATTTATAGATAGATTTAAAGTTGTAGCAGATGATTTACCTTACTCTCAAACTGTTGTGGCTCACATTTCAAAAGATGGACATTATTATATTCATCCAGATAAAAAACAAAATCGCTCTTTAACTCCAAGAGAAGCAGCTAGACTTCAAACCTTCCCTGATGATTTCTTTTTTGAAGGAGTTACGGAGAAACAAAGCAGAACTTCTGCATTTAAACAAATAGGCAATGCTGTTCCGCCACTAATGGCAGAAAAAATAGCAATTGCTCTTAAAGTTCAGATTAATTATGAATGAAATATTAAAAGAAAAACATTTTAATCCTAAAGCCCATATTTTAACATTATTGGGTGAAGAATTAATTAAAAGTCCTGTGATGGCAATATATGAATTAGTAAAAAACTCATATGATGCTGATGCTAAAAAGGTAGATGTTTTTTTTCTTGATATTGATGATTTAAATAACGCTGCAATAATTATAGAAGATGATGGACTAGGAATGACTAGCGATGTAGTCGAAAATGTTTGGCTTGAACCTGGGACTGATAACAGAAAACCTTATAACATTAAAACAGGGAAAAGACAAGTAATAAAATCTCCCGTCTTTAAAAGAGTTCCTATGGGTGAAAAAGGTGTAGGTCGATTTGCTGTCCATAAACTTGCTCAGGAAATTTTACTAATTACTCGACCTAAAATAATTATACTAAATGATACTACTGGGGAAATTGAAAAAGAAGAATTAGCAGACTACGAAATACAACTTTATATCAATTGGAAAGACTTTAATCAATCAATACACCTTTCTGAAATTCCAATAAAATGGAAAATTAGAAAAGATGAGAACACTTTTAGGTTTAAAACCAATAGCGGTACATATATTCGACTAAGTGGTCTGAAGGAAAATTGGACAAGACGCATGGCAAGAGATTTAAAAAGAAATACTTTATCCATGCTATCTCCCAAAAATGATGAAGCTAAGTTTAAAATAAACCTTGATTTTCGCAATAAATGGTTAGAAGATTTTCCGGACTCAAAAAAAGTTCTAGAGATAGCACCTTACAAATATATAGGATTGCTTGATGAAGATTTTAATCTTACTGTCGATTATCGATTTTCATTGGATTTGAATCCCGAATTTGGGGAAAGAACTATTAATAATGTAACAAATAATATTAGAGGCTCATTAAGACCAAAATTAAGAGAAAAACTCGAAGAAGATTTAATTGATAGTGAACAAATTGAACAAGCTTTAGACGATTTAATAAATACAAAAAATCCATTTGGCAATATTCTCGTTGAAATTTACTCATTTGATTTAGACCCAGATTCATCAAAAGATTATACCTATGATGCTAAAACTGTTAAAGATGTCCTAAAAATGCATTCTGGTGTTAAAGTATTTAAAAATGAAATGCGCGTTTTTAATTATGGGACTCCAGGTGATGACTGGCTAGAACTTGATATAAGGAGAGTTCAGAATAAAAGGTGGTTTTCAAATAATCAAATTATTGCCTATATATACTTAGATTCTGAAAATTCCACTGACTTAATAGAAAAAACAAATAGAGAAGGTTTTATTGATAATGAACAGTTTAAACTGTTTTATGAAACTATTGTTGCAATTTTCACTGACTTTCGAGATGAAAGGAATCATGATAGAGAAAAATGGCTTCAACATAATAAACCAATTTCAAAATCATATTCTCATCCAAATCAGATAAGTTTATTTAAAGATTTAATTGATTCAACAGATTTAACTCAAGAGGATAAGAAACAAAAACTAAAAGATGAAGCAGATAAAATTGAAAAGGATTTTGAAGAAAAGAAAAATACACTTTTAATACCTGCGGGCGTTGGTATGACTGCTTCTGTTGCTCTTCATGAAATTGAAAAACTTGTTCCTAGAATGAAAGAAGTTGTTAATAGTAAACCGTTCAAAGTTGAGATTGCTAATGAACAAGTTGAAGAATTGAATGATTATTTAAATGGAATTCTATCTGTTCTCAGAAAAGGTGGAACTTCTTACATTTCAGTTCATGAATCTATAGAAAAAGCAATTAGTAATTATCGTACCAAATATAAAACCAGAGGTCTGCACTTTAAATTGGATTTTAGCAAAGATGTAAATGAGATAAAATGTGATAAACGGTATTTTATTACTATGATTATGAATATCTTGGATAATAGTATGCATTGGTTGGATACCATCTACAAACAAAATAAGGGTGTATTTATTAAAACATTTAAAAATGATTACACCTCAATAATTATTGCAGATAATGGCCCAGGTTTTAAAGATGATATTTCAGATATTGTTCGTCCATTCTTCACTAGGAAAGAAAATGGAATTGGTATAGGACTATACCTAGTCGACACGATAATGCTAAAGTATGGTAAATTAGAAATTATTGATACTGATGAAGAGTTTGTAGAAAATGGTATTCCTAATGATTATAAAGGTGCTGCCCTAAAATTAACTTTTAATAAAAACCAATAATATGCTGTCAGTTGAACCTAATTTATTCTTTGTAGATGACAAAAAAAATGAAGTTATTGATATTGTGGAAATATATAGGAATAAAGGGTACGGTGTTAAGTACTTTAATGCCGATCCTATTGATGGTGATGATGTGCCATTTCCTAATACTTACTCCGATGCAGTAATTTTATTTCTGGATCTATATTACAATTCTGATAGAATATTGGACGAAGAAAAATGTGCTGAGTGGGTTTCTGGTATTATTAATAAAAACTCTTTCTTCATTCTTGTTATCTGGTCCCAAGATACAGATGAGGTTGATAAGGTAATTGATAAGATTAGGAAAACTGAAAGGCATCCATATGTAACCATAATTAAACAAAAATCTGATTATCAAAATGGAGATAATCAATGGGATTTTGAACGGCTGCATACTGATATCCAAAACACTCTTGATGAAAGTCCTGAATTAATTGAACTAGCATCATGGAAAAAGAGTATTAAATGCTCCTCAAATGTTGTTATCGGCTATCTTAGTAAAGGAATATCTAAATTTGTATTTAAAGAAAGGTTACAGAAAATTATTATCAGTCATGGTGGTTCATATTTGTTAACAGAGGACAAATTCAACGAGAAACAGGATGTATTATTCGATGCTCTTGATTATGTACTATCATCAAACTCTAAGAACACTCGTCCTAAGAAAGAAGTATTAAAAGAAAACAAAGAAAATATCTATAATATTAGTTCAATTCCTAATATTGGTGCCGATTCAGTTTTAAATAGTTGGTTTCATTTCAAAATAAATGATGGAGAAATTGATAATTCATTAATCTTACCAGGTATGATATGTGAGTTCTTGGATTCTGATTTGTCTAGAAAATATGGCTTGAAAGGAGATGAGAACTTCACAAAACATTTTGAACCGCAGATAGAAGAATCAGAAAAATCTAATTCTAAAGTATTTATTAGTGATATATGTGTTGTAATATCAAGACCTTGTGATATAGCCCAAAATAAATTTGGTAAAAATATTAAATTACTCTGTGGACAAAAGATCACGAATCCGCTTAGAAAATCAGATCGACATAGAAATATTAAAACAGTTGACAAAAAGCCTGATTCAATAAAAATATTTGACCACTTATTTTTCTCTGAAGACGAAAATGATATATGCTTGATTTTTGACTATAGATACATTTTAACTCTACCTTTATCTGAGTATAAAACAAAACTACATAAAATAAAAATATTTAATAAAGAATTGATTAGTGAGATTCAAGTTGAATATTCCAGCTATTCCAATAGATTAGGTATAACACAAATAATCTAATGTTCCAGCCCACACAGCCAAGCACATTTGCAATTCGCACGAGCCGTTGCGAAACCAAAAATTGCAAAAGAGCTTGTCTGTTTACCACCGCTTTTTTGCCAACACTAAAAACTAATTTTTTCGGAAACAGCAGTGCTTTGATTGAAAGGATTTTGGATTATAAAAAACAGATAACTAAATGATAATGAATAAACACCAGGCGGTAACACGGTATATAAAACATTTGGCGGATAGTGCTAATTTTAAGGGCGTTGCATTTAATAAACATTGTAGCGGTTTGATAGGAAATCGCTTTGAAATGCCAAACGTTTCATATACCCATCCGTTGGCACCAAATTAATGAAACGAACAGCAATAACATTCAACTTAATGATAATATTGATTAGTTCTTGCGCAACTCTCAATATTTCAGAGATTAAGAATCTTGATAAAATGAAATTTGATTCATTATCTCTCATTCCTGATTGGGAAGCTAATGATTTGCGAATTGACTTAATAAGACAGACTTATGAGGAGGATTTAACTGATTCTACTAAAGAGACAAAAGAAACACCTTATCACCCAATTGGATTTGACTTAGGAAATGGTTTGTTTTATGATTTAAACGAAAACCTTTGTTTACGATTAGATTACATTTTGGATATTTCAAAAGCCAACGACTTTGAAATCCATAAAATATCAAGACCAGAAAAAAATAAAGGATATACAATTTATAGATTCATAAATGATTCTTTATTAGTGCAGTATCCGCCTCGTAAAAAGATACATTATCGTTATCATAGAATAAACCACCTTGATAGTATTGCTTTTATGTATAAAAAAAGATTGAAATATGCAATTACTGAGACTGATTCATCTTTGATTTATTCTGGCAAAAAGAGAAAATGGGATGTTATTAAAAAAATCGCTGATAATAATTACTATCTGAACAAAAAAAAATGGAAAGAAGATTATAAAATTGAAAACAATGACATCTTTCTTGAAAACGACTATATTGTATGTTTAACAAACAATGATTCGAGAATTGAGATTAAAAGACACCGAAAAAAAAGAAAGGATAAAATTTTATATACAATAGAAAAGGGCTCTGATAAATTATTCATTTATGATAAAAATTATTCCGGATTATTAATTGAGAAGGAAGGTAACAATATTCTGATTTACAGAAATAAGGCATTGCTTAGAAAATATGAATTAAAATCAGGTGATATTATGTATACAAAATAGGCGAAATAACTGTAAATTCAACAGTTGTAGTCCTTGCCTTTGCCGGCAGACAGGCACTTCAACTTAGTAACTGTTTGATCTGCTTTATTAGATAAATTTGATAAACATAAAATTAGTAACATAATAAACATTAATAGAACGAATACTTGTGCCAAGAAAGGGCTATTCGGATTATGGTAATAGAAATAATAGCCAGCCACCAACAATCCAGGATTTAAGTCACAATTAAACCAAAAAGAGACGGTAAGCCAGGGAAATACATGTCTTAAAATTGACCGGGGAATTCAATTACCCGGGATTTCCTGTTATCAGAACGATATGCTTATTACTTTGCCCGAGATGGTGAAACTTTTTTTCAATGTACCGCCTGAATAAGTCCCTCCGCTGTATAAACCATTCGTTTCGGTGCCTGTGCATGTTCCCCCGGTATAAAGCTTGTATGTGGAGCCATTTGCCAGTGCAGGCGAAGAAAATATAACGGAACTATAATTCCTCACTGGTTTGAATGTCACCAGGCTTGTCCCGTCTTGCGCCTGAAGGTGGAAGAGGGTAGAGGATGAAAGGCTGCTGCCGGTTATTGCTTTAACCGAGTACTGCTGCGAACTGGAATTTGGCGCTTCTGTCATGTTCGAATTACTGCCCGAAACGATCAGGAACCCTCCCGAGATATTAAATGTTCCGTTGAAATCCATTCCTACCTCCGGTTGCGACGAGGGGCCGTGCACAATTACCGTTCCCGAGGTCATTACGATATTGCCGTTGCTGTCGAGGCCGTCGCCATTTGAAACATTGGCGGTGATTTTTCCCCCGTAAAGGTTAAGTATGCTGCCGTCGTTCGTTTCGCCGCCATTGCCGTAGGTGGCGTTGAAACCATCGTTGGTGGCAACAAGGCTTACATTCCCGCTGTTTACAGTAATAGAGGGGCTCTCAATGGCTTCGTAAGCGTTGGTGATGTTTACCGTGGCGTTGCTTATGGTTACCGAAGTGCCTGATTTTATCCCGTCGTCGGCAGAAGCGATGGTAATGCTGCCGTTATTTATTACCACAGCGCCGTCGCAGGTAATGGCTTTAGATTCGTCGTAATCGCCCGTTTGTTGTCCGGGGCCGCCTGGCCATCCCCCGCCTGATGAGGATGATAAAGTGATCCTCGAACCGCTTGTAGTTACATTTATTACGGGCATATCCGCTGCACTCCCAATAACCAGGGTCCCGTCGCATGAAATACCTTTGCCTGCAGAACCGGTGGCTTTTAAGGTTACCGATCCGTTAATTATGGTAATGTTGCCGTCCGCGGTAATGCACGATGCATGATAAGAGTCTTTCACACCCGTACTGTTGGTATAGGTTGAACCATTACCTGTTGCAGAAACAGAAATATCGCCGTCTGCCACAATAATATCGGTATCAGAAGAGATGCCTTTGCCTCCGGCACCTGAGCTGGTAATAATTATTTCCGCCCCGTCTATAGCAATGATATTGTTACATTTTATTGCTGTACAATAGGAAGGGTCATAACCCGACCCCGAAGCTTCAAGGGCTGCTGCCCCCAGGGTGTTAATAGTGATCAGCCCCCCGCTTAATGTCATGTTCTGGTCAGATTTAATTGCTTTCGACTGGGTACCGCTAACTGTTACCTCAACACTTCCGCCTGAGATTACCAGTGTGCTGTCACAGGTGATACCGTTTACGTCATCTGCAGTGGTGGCCACATCAATATTCCCGCCTGATATTTCAATAAATGCTTCACCGGCATCTATGCCATCATTAGCTGAAGTTATGCTGAGGTTTCCTCCGGTAACAGTGATGCCCTCTTTGGCGTGAATACCATCTTTCTGCAGTGAAGTGATGGTTATGGTTCCGTTAATAAATTCAATCTCATCATCGCTGCAAAGGGCATGTTTATCGGAGCCGCTGCCCGTAATATCAAGGCTGCCCGTGCCGTCGAATACCATCTTTCCTTCACTGAAAAAAGCCGCTTTCTGGTCTTCCAGACCCCCATCTCCCCATGCATCTGTATAGATAGCGCCATCAGCAATAATGTTTGTTGTGCCGCCGGCAAGTGTAATGGTGGCTTTCTTTTTCGACTGAATATTGATTGCCGGGCCATCGGTATTGGTAATATTAACATTGTTCAGCTCAAGGTTGAAACGTTTTTCGCTGTATATTTTAAACATACCGTTGGAGGTAGTCCCCGAAAGCCTGTAATGTATGTCCTGAGTGTCGGTAACCGATTTTACATAAACATCAGCTCCGCTTATTTCTACTGTTACCCCTTCAAAAGCAAAAGGATTTTTTACATACGCAGCGGTACCGTCAAAAAGCACCGAAACCGTTTTTTCATCCGGGCCGAATGAAATGCTGTCAATAAAACAAAGCCAGTATTGTGCAATCGAATCTTTTATTTTGAAGCTGCCAACCGAACCGTCGGGACTGAACCAGATGCTGTCTGTATCTTCAACACCGGCGCCATGCGAAACATGATCAGACCTGTGAATATACATTTTCTCCTGTGAAAAAGCGCATCTGAAAAAGGCAGTCAGTATTGCCAATAGTAAGATACTTCTCATAATTTTTGAATTTTTAATACACTGTTATTTACTTTAACCAGGTAAAGACCCTGTTCGAGCTGGCCGATATATAATGGCCCGTCAGCCTGATAATCTTCTGTATTCAAGAATAACACCCCGTCAATACGGTATATTCTTATTGTAGAGGGCCCTGTTGGCAGGTTGGTGAAATACAAAAAGTCACCGGCAGGGTTTGGATAAAGACTAATCGCTGCCTGCGATCCCGCTATTTCATTGCTTTCGAGTCCTGTTACCGGCACATTGCCAAACTTTATGGTCCTGATGGAAGACAAAGAGAATAACTCTGTCAGTTCTGTTGTAAAGAATATGTTCAGTTCGTTATCAGTAAATGCCAGTTTCTGCAAGTCGCTGAGCATTGAAATATTTTCGGTGCCATCAGCTTTTGTGATGATCAATTCCTGGGCTGATGTTTTGGTAAATATTGTTCCAATAAGCACAGCAAACAGCAGGGTTACCGTATTATTTGCTTTCATATCCGGTCTGTTTAAATAGGTGATAAAGTGGTTGATTAATACGTTATTTGTCTTAATATCAATGATAAATATTAATTTTTACTAACAGTATTCTGGTTGAACATTGATTGCGCTAAGATAGCTGCTGGGGATTTTTTTATTGAAGAAAATAGACGAACCCGATAAATTGGTAGATGAATTGCATTTCCGGTAAAAAAATATACTTTTAACTTTATTATACCTAAATTGGGCGTTATGAGCGAAACTAAATAACACTTATAATTCCGGTAATGGTTAAAAACATTGCTAATTAAACCTTTACAAATGTTTTCAAGATTTACAGATGTTAACAGACAGAGCGGGCAGGACAGGAAGACCGCGCTTATCATTGCAATTGAAAAAAACAACACTAAAAAGTTTTATTCTCTATTAAATAAACCAGGTATTGATGTTGACCTGGGTGATGCATATTACAGAACCCCGCTGATGTATGCTTTTTTTAGCGGTAGAATAGAATTTGTGAATGCTTTGCTGCAGAAAGGGGCAAACCTTAACCTTGCCGATGCAGGCGGTCGTACACTGCTGTATTATTATGCTGAATCGGGAAAAACTGAAGTGGTGAAAGCATTGGTTTCGCTCGGGGCCAATATTGACTATTATAACCTTGAACAGAAAAATCATTGCCTGAATATTATGTCGCGCGAAATGCTCCATGCCATTTTTTCAACAGCCATGCAAGGGGATATATTGAAAATACTTCGCAGCAACCTGGTATCGAATACGGTAAGAAGCAGTTATTTCTCGTTTCTGGTTAAAACGCAACAATGGAAAACACTTGTATTATTCTTTTCACAATTGCCGCCTGACGCAAGAGATATCAGGCTTTTGGCTTATGAAACATTGCCAGCTGATTTTCAGAATGAACAAATACGAAATACATGCCTCAGGGACAGCGTTGTTGCCGGCAAAGAAAAAAATGTAACCGAACTCTTAAGGCAGGGGGCTGAATTTGACCAAAGAGATGACAAAGGGATTCACCTGCTTAAGCTGATGACCCCCCAGATGTTAAAGGAAGTATTTATGTGCCGTGGAAAAAAAACGGCGCAGGTGGTGCTTAATCTGGCAAAAGAACCTGAAGGACAGGGGATATTTGTAAATTATTCGGAATTCCTTAAAGAGGAAAATGATATTGAACTGATAAAAGAATTGCTTAGCGCTTCTTTGAAATGCCCGAAACAGGATAATATAGCCAGTGTTCTGACAGAACTATTTTACCTGTTACCTGAAAATGAAATTGACGAAAAAACTCAACAGGCTGTTTTCCGTTATGCAAATGCATCACTGGCAGAAAAAATAATCAAACTGGGATTTGACTGTAATTTTACTATACCTGCTGGCCGGCATGTTTTGTATGAAGTGAAGGATCAGGTTAGAAAGCTGATTTTTAATTATCTGCAACCAGAATCTGTTTTCACAGCTTTTAAGGTGCCTGCCAAAAATCAGGAAGAAGCAAAAGAAACAAATAGAATTGCTGAAGAGTATGGTGAATATCTTGCCACAGGCAAAAGCTGGGAAACGCTAAAAAACCTGGTTAAGTCTGATTTTGTTGAAAGAAACAGCAAGGCGGTTATGTATGAAATTCTGCCGGAAGACCTTCGTGACGATGCACTCAGTGAATATCTGCGTGGATTTTTCCCGGAAAAG
This sequence comes from Bacteroidales bacterium, assembly GCA_016936215.1. Classification (GTDB taxonomy): domain Bacteria; phylum Bacteroidota; class Bacteroidia; order Bacteroidales; family UBA10428; genus JAFGPL01. The sequence goes on along the minus strand of JAFGPL010000021.1, from coordinate 7,343 downwards.
TTAGATGCCTTTGATGATCTGCCGGCCGGTCTTTTTAGTTTTAGTAACGAAGAGGTGATTGCGTGTGTAAAAGCCAACATTGACAGTGAGTATTCACTCTCTGTACTGGCGAAAAAGATTGAACCGGATGGATTTTCGATTAAAGACAGATGGGAGAATTGCACTGTTTGCAATGGCACGGGCGTTGTCGGGAATTTGGATGCAGCCCTGGAACGCGATTGTTATGCTTATGATTGCGGATTTTGTCACGGGAAAGGAAAAGTCCGCAGTGAGTTAGTTATTTATAAAAATAAACAAGTAATATGGAGATTATAGGCTATATTCATACCATGCCTTGATGTTGTGGTTTTGATCATTTTTTAGTCTATGCGGTCATGACTATAAATTTTTAATAATTGGAGCAAAAAACAATCATCGGGATAGACTTTGGAGGGGTTATCCTTTCGGCACAGAAAAACACATCAAAAGAAGATACCCCGCTTGACGGGGAAAGCAATTATCTGTTGTCGCCCCCGAATGATTTGGCATTCAATGGTATTAAAAAATTGATAATGAAATTTGGCAGGGAGCATGTTTTTATTATTTCCAAAGCAGGTAAAAAAATGCAGCATCGTACAGAAGCCTGGATGGAAGCTCATGATTTCTTTAATCAAACAACTATTAATCCTGCCCATGTTATCTTTTGCAATACCCGGGCCGATAAGAAACTACATTGCCAAATGCTGGGGGTAACGCATTTTATTGATGACAGGATACATGTGATGCAACTATTAAATGGGACTGTCCCAAACCTCTTTCTTTTCGGTGAAAAACAGAAAAACAAAAGTGCGCGTAAATGGACAACACTTGTCGAAGACTGGGAGGAATTGCTTGAGTACTTTCAATAAAGAAGAAAAATGCCATACAAAACTTGTGTTTTGAAATAGCCGGAAACACTTAGCAGAAATAACACGACTTTAAGGACAGACTAATTAATGGTTTGGAGAAGGTCTGAAGCAGAAAAATCGTTTTTCTTGTCAATCTGTCAGCAAAATTCTCTATTTCCTGATATCCACAATGGCAGAAACGCTTTCGCGATATATTTCAGGGATCACTGGAATACCTTGATCGTTTTTCTCAAAGGTTTTCATGTATTCGATCACGGCAATCCACTCTTTGGCTTCCTGAATTCCCTCTGTGCCCTTATCAATATCAACAAGCTGGTTTTTCATGTCGGCAACGGGATTTCCGTGAAGGTCTTTGGGTGTGATTTTCACCAGGCCGTGGCTCATTTTTTTTATCCTGCCGATAAATCCCAGCAGGTAAGTGTTTGCGGCAAGGCTATACAAGGTGTCATTTTTTTTCGAGTAATCAAGTTCATGACTGTTGATCTCAATCTTTTGCACTTTTTTCAGGAATCCCTTGTCTGTATCAATGGTTGCTTTAATTCCGGAAGGATACAGGAATCCATCCCCGCCACCGGCACGCGAAATCACCAATATCTCCATTAGTTTTTTTACCTCCCTGCCTGTAAGGTAAATCTTTGCCAGCGGGTAACCCGGCAGCTTGTCATAACCCTTGCCGAGCGACATTACCCTGAATATATCGGCGGTGGTGATAAGCCCGTCCATGCCCGTGGGAATATCAGATCTTATAGTTCCCGAGGCAACAATTGTAAAATCGGCGTTGTTGCCGCTGTTTTTTAAGTAATGCCATGAGGCATCTGCCAGAAAGGGCCCTAGGTTGCTGCTTTGAAGGTCGTTGTAACTGAATACCAGGTTGAAATCAGTAGCTGCAACCACCTGTTTGTATGAAAGGCCAGCGGGAAACAGGTAATCTTTGTCAATGGCTGAAATATAACTTTCGATTTCAGACTGTACCGTGCTGTCACCTTTTATGCTGTCGTCGAGTTTTTTCAGGCTGAAGTCAAATTCCGAGATTTTACCGTTTTCAACATTCAGGTTGATCACACCCAGGGCCGAGGCATCACAGCCTGTCTGAACTATATAGGTATTTCCTGTCAGGATATATTCAGGTGTTGCCACATGCGTATGCCCGCTGATAATAATGTCTATCAACGGCGCTTTGCCAGCCATTTCTATGTCTTCACCCGTGTATCCCCCAGATGTCCCCAGGGGATATATACCGCTGTGTGACAATAATATAACAAGGTCGGCTTTTTGGGTGGATTTAAGTTGTTTTGCTAGTTTAGCGGCTGTTTTAAAGGGGTTTGAGAAAGTTACAGGACTGCTGGCAGGGGCTACTTCAGCGGCATCTAATCCCATTACACCGATGATCGCGATTTTCAATCCATCCTTTTCTACAATAACATACGGTTGAATATATTTTTCATTGTATAGATGCTCCAGTGCATCGTCTTCTGCAGATTTTTCGCTGAACAGCAGGTTTGAAGCAACGATCTGCGGAAGCCCGCCCCGCTTGTCCGCTGCTTGTATAATTCGTGCAAGGGCGGCAGGGCCGAAATCAAATTCATGGTTTCCCAGTGTGATATAGTCATACCCCATTTTTTTCATGAGGTGAAGCTGAAAACCGGTTTCCTCCTCCGGCACATGAAAAAGCGTGCCCATGAGAAAATCACCTGCATCAAGTAATAGGGTGTTTTCAGGCGCTGTTGCACGTTCATATCCTATAAGGGTTGCCAGGCGTGCAAATCCCCCGATGGTGCTGTCGTTACCGGTCACAAGCGGACTGTATTCACGTTCGGGACCGTAAGCGTTGAGCTTTGAATGCATATCGTTGGTATGCAGAATGGTAAGCTGCTGGCCGTTAGCCATCATGACTGCCAAAAAGGCCGCAAAAGCACCAAATAAAAAAAAGGATTTGTTTTTCATGTTTTATTACAAGAGTGAAAACCAGGAAATGAGCTATACAAATATAGATAAAATTATTGCTTTGGATTACATGCTCCGGGTGACGGGTGGCATACGAGAATTTTCTGATTCTGGAGGAAAGCAAAACGGAGACTATTGATCAATGATCTCCAGGATGCAATGATTTACAGGCAACCCGGCTGAGAATGAAGAAGCTTATTTCCCCGGTATCTTTTGCGTATTATTTTTTAATGTTTTGTTTTTGTTATTTACTGACCCCCGGCTTCAATCAGCAATTCCTGTATTTCTTTATCACCGGGATTTAACCCAAGCGCCTTTTTTAAATTTTTAACTGCCTCTGGTGTATTCCCTGCAGCTAAATATGCTTTTGCCAGATACTTAAATGCTTTGAATGAAGAGGGATAATTATTAGTATTGAATTCAAAAAATTTAATTGCATTGGCATAATCATTTACATCAAAAAGAAAATATTTACCGAACATTTCAATAAGCCGTTCTGATGGTTTGAACTCAATTCCATAGATTTCTGATTGTTTTCTGTAAAATTCTTCTATAAATGGCAACGCTAATTTAAATTCAGGATGATTTAAAATATAAAATCCGGGGAAAGCACATACCAGGCCGTTATACAAACTTTTATAAGGAACGGTCAGATGATCATGATTTTCAAAATAGTCGTGTTTGTAATTAACAATCGTTTTAGACTCTAAAGCTTTAATAAATGATTCCTGTGACAGTCTGAACGGACTTCTGTCTTTTTTACCAAAAGGGGCATTGTGTGCTGAGGCAATGTAGAGTTTGCTGCTTAATTCCGGCGATTGAAGTGCTGCGTTTTTAATTATCCGTTCGCAACAATAATTATCCCAGGTTAAGGCAGGGTCTATGGCAATAAATGCATTAAAAAGTCGGTTGTGGTTTAACCAGGCATAAACAGATAAAAGTCCCCCGAGTGAATGACCTGCAAGAATACGGTAAGGGCCTGTTCGATAACTACTTTCAATTTCAGGGATAAGCTCTTTTTCAATAAATTGCAGAAGTTTTTCACCTCCACCACTTACTTTTGCCGCATTGCTCTCAAAACCATCCAGGTTTTTAAGGCTGTGTGTTGGTGTAAGGTCGTGGTTACGGTCTTTATGCACTACTGCCACAACAATAAGTTCAGGGATTACATATTGTGAACCCATAAAACCTGCAGCCCCGACAGCCATCTGAAAATGATCATCGCCGTCGGTAATATATAATACCGGATACCTGATTGTGCTGGCTTCATAATCCACTGGCAGATGGACCCAATATTCTTTTTCTTCTCCGATAATTTCGGAATGAATAACATATTTTTTTCCGGATATTATTTGATTTACTGCCTGCGCAGATATGGTTGAAGGAAACACCAGGAGAAAAAGTAAAAGGATTGTAATTTCGCGGTTTTTCATTATGTAAAGGTTTGGATTGAATGAGTGGCTGTAAAGATAAGTAAAGAATGAAAATAGGTAAGGATTAAAACGGATGGGCTACATGATCTCTTTTGCTGAAATATTTTACGAAATGCTTACCTGGTTTCACCTGGAATGCATTTTTTTATAACTCTCACAGATTCAAATCTGTTGGGACAGTTTATTCTTAGCAGGTAGATACCGGGTGACAGATATGAAAGGTCTAAAGTGATTAGGTTATTGTCCTGCAACTGGCTTGCAATTTCCGTTATCTGTCCCGTAATGCTCACAATGTCTATTGATTTTATTTTTATTTCCGGATTATTTAACTGAACATATATAATTCCATCAGATGGATTAGGAAATATCTTGATCGGGGATTTATCATACTCATCATTTTCTATATAATCTCCCGCGCCGGCCAGATACCAAGGGTAATCTTCAGGCAGACCCGCAATATTGCCGGCAGATTTCATAATAAGGTTAAATCTGCCTGTAACAAAGCCAATACTGTCGTTTATATAATAAATTGAATTTAAAGGTATTCCAGTCGTATCGAGGCTTTCCCATGTATCACCGCCGTTAGCGGTTTTTGCTATAAAAAATGATGTAGGTGCCTCTGGTATAAAGGCAGAAGGTGCGCCTGCCGCAAACCCTATATTATCTGATGAAAAATGTATTGAGTTTACAGAATTAAAATATTGGGAAACCTGAATTTCGTTCCATGTGCTGCCACCATCGATGGTTTTTAAAATGATGGTTGAAGCTGATTCTGTAGCAATAAATCCGGTATCTTCATTTAAAAAATAAATGTCGTTTAGCGGGTATTGAAATGTTTTTTCAGTAACCCAGGTTAATCCGTAATCATCAGACTTTAGCAGGAAATAATCAAAAATTGGGTTATTATGCTGATTACTTCCTGTCCCAATGGCAAACCCTGTTTTAGCCATGAAAATCAATTGTTTGACTGATCCATATTTGTAACCTGCCTCGGTCATGGTCCATACTGTGTCCCATGAACTGCCTGAATTAATTGTGCGATAAATCCCGCTGTCCCCGGCAATAATTCCCGTGTCATTATTGCAGAAATAAAGGGTGTGCAATTGTTTACCCTGAAAAATTGCGAACGAATCCCAGTTTTTCCCAAGGTTTTCCGATTTTATTATTCTTCCGGTTAAATTATCCAGACTTGCAGGATAGTTATCACCAACTGCAAAAACTGCAGAATCACCAATAAATTGAAAGTCCTTGACCTTCATATCAAAGCCCATTTTTATATTTTGCCAGGTTGCCCCGGTATCTAAGGTTATCAGTACTGTTGAACAATCATCCATATATAAACCGTAAGTGCCATTCTTAAACTTTATGGAACCTGAACATTCGCATTTGCTTTCGTCCAGATAACTGATAGTCCATTGGGCATACAACCCATTCATCCTTCCGGTAAAAAGAAAGATTAAGATTATAAAAAAGTTACGTTTCATTTTGGCGGATTTAGGTTAGAATAATTCTTTTGTACAGTAATATCAATGTTACTTCTATGGTTACATCATAATGAACTATAAGAACACCCTAAATTACAAATATTTTGTCTTAAAACATTCAATATCATTCATTTCTTAGAAAGGCAGGTTTTTTAAATATTCGGAATTTCAGTACGGTTATAATAGTTAGCTTATATGAAACTCCTGATTACTTAATTCAAGACTTTTATATAATTGATACATATTTTCCTTAAACGGATAATCCCGGCAGCCGAGGCTGTGAAAAATTTCTCCGCCAGAGCCCTTTCTGTATTTGTTAAGGTATAGAAAGGCTGCGTTTTGTCATTATTGTGGAAATGCCAAACAGATAGTATTCTTTAAAATCTCTCGCTTTAATTTTTCCCCAGTTTAAACAAATATCCAAAAGAAAGCTGAATGACATTTGAATCCCAGTCATTGTCCAGAATTGTTTCACCCAGTCCTATGCAGTACCTGATTTCTCCTAATAATCTGCCATGCCCGAGGTTGAAACCTATACCCCCGCCGATATGCAGGCCAAGGTCAAAATACTTAAATTCACCGCCTTCAAACATTGGATATTCCGATTCTTTTATATCTCCATACTCCGATTTAATATGAAAAGGATAGGCTGCGAAAGGGCCAAACAACCCGTAATATTTTAAATCATATTCCCCGAAATTCAGTTTTATTAGCAATGGTACTTCCATGTAGTTGATATTCATTTTTACTTCATATCCCTGTAAATTATAGGTAAAACCTTTCTGAGAATAGTTAATTTCCATTAGAAAAGAAACCCGCTCATCATAACGGAAATTAAAGGCTGCACCAAAATTTGTACCCAGTATGGAATTGTATTCATTCCCCGGATTTTCGGTTGGCCTGTTGGTTTTTAATTTAGCGTTCTGCAGTCCGAGCTTTAGCCCTATTGCAGTCTGTGCATTTATGCAGGTATAAAGGAGCGATAACATAAAAACTACCAATATCTTTTTCATGGTAACAGGTTTTAAATCATTTAGAATTTTTATTCATGATGATGATTCTGGAGGTTGCCTTAAAAGAAAACTTAACTGCAATGCCTGCAAATGATATGGTATTTATTTATAATGCTTTGCGTGATTATCAAATGAGGTATTATATGTTTTTAAGCATTCACATTTAAAATACAAAAATCATAAGTTTGCCTGAACAATTTCTTGCCAAATGGCAATATTTGGTTCAGTGTTATTTATCAGGGAATTTTTATTATATAAACTTCTGCTATTCAGGTGCGAAAAAAATGCAAACCTGGATGCTCAGCATAACTGGATTCTAAAAATATTTACCTCGTAATTCTGCTAAGAACAGGTAAACGTTGTCTATAGCTTTCTATACCTTGTTTTCAGGTTCTTAAAATTACAGGTGATTTAATCTTTAAACCTTTTTAAGTCAGTCTTTTTAAAAGTCCATTCGGGAGTAATAAGGTCACCTTCAAAGTCTAAAGAATACCACGGACTGATTGATTTGTCATTTGGGTTTTTTAAAATCTGTATATCCTGGGCCGGCATATAACTTTGTGCCAGCAAGAAAACTTTATT
>JAFGPL010000227.1 GCA_016936215.1 Bacteroidales bacterium | reverse complement strand
TATTTATAGAACAGGCAATTGTATATTTATTTCACAGTGCCGTAGGCACGAAATATAAACATTATTAAATTTAATCGGACAATAGTGGTTTTATTTAAAAATTAAACCAGGGAGGTAAATTTTTTATTACAACCTGATACAATGTAGTGATTTAATAATTGTCATACCCTTGTCAGGATTTAAATCCCTGACAAGGGTAAACTTCACTTTCTTCAACAGACACTATTTTAGTGTTTGTCCATAAAGTCGTGTGGCTGTTCTTTAAAGTTCACAGACGAGGCGCGTGAAGTCCGAAAAAAGGGAGTTTACCATGCGTAAATGACCTTTTTGAGGACGAGCGCAACGAAATATGAGGACTTTAAAGTCAGACACTATTTATTCTTCAGCAAATCCCTTATTTCAGTCAGCAACGTTTCTTCTTTTGTTGGTACAACCGGAACTGTGGGTTGTGCTTCTTCTTTCTTTTTCAGGTTATTCATCGCTTTGATCATAAGAAAAATAGCAAAGGCAATGATCAGAAAATCAATTACAACCTGTATAAAATTTCCATAATTAAGCGTTACCGCTTCAACAGCAGGAATGGCATTACCTGCAGCATCCACCGCGGCGGGTACCGCATCTTTAATGGTAATCTTAAAATCGGTGAAATTCACCCCGCCCAGCAGCATACCAATTGGCGGCATAATCACATCATTAACCAGCGAACTGACAATTTTTCCAAAAGCCCCGCCAATAATAATACCCACAGCCATATCAACAACATTACCGCGTAAAGCGAACTGTTTAAACTCTTTAATAAATCCCATAGCGTTTGTTTTTAGGTTTATAAATCAAATATTTTCAAAAATAGATTTATCCAAATTATTGATTATTTAGGTAGGTTGCAATAGTGGATAAAAAAAACTACGATTCTATAGGGCAATATAAGGTAGATGAAACGCAAATTTAATTATACATTTCGCGTTAAACAAATTGTATTCCAAAGTGTTCTAATATAAACTTAAAACAAAATCTTAATCATGGACATGCAAACAGCATTTGGCAATATCAACTGGTTATCGGTTGTGGTTGCCTCAGTAGCAGCATTTGTTGTCGGAAGTATCTGGTACTCCCCTTTACTTTTCTCAAACCATTGGCAGAAAGAGAACAAACTTACCGAAGACGACCTGAAAAGCGCCAACGTGCCGCTTATATTCTCGCTTGCATTTGTGCTGATTTTTATTGCTACTTTGGTACTCGAATTATTTATCGGCAAAGATGCAACGCTGGTTACCGGTATCACTGCCTCGGCATTGGTAGGCATTGCCTGGATTGCCACCGCGTTTGGCATCAATTATTTGTATGCGCGTAAATCATTCCGGCTGTTTCTGATAGATGCCGGATATTTCGTGGTGTTCTTCATCATCATGGGCACAATTTTGGGAGCTTGGTAATATTATATGATTCTAACTATGCATTAGGGCCTTATAAATGACAAAAATAATTGCCAGGTTAGAATGCAGAATTGTTATCTTTATAGCCTGAATTCATAAAAAATACAATAAGTATGAGAATCCAGGCAATACTGATTTTTCTGTGTTTTAACCTATATTATCTTTCTGCCCAGTTAATAATTTCTGAAAATGAAAATTCCGCGGGCGGGAGTTTCCCCATTTACACCGCATCAAAACATGCAGATATATTCTGTGACAGCAACGATTATGAAACGGTGAAAATTGCTGTCGGGCTTCTTGCATCGGATATTGAGATGGTTACAGGCCATAGGCCCGAAATAGTCCATGATAAATCAGCATTCTCAGAATTTATGATCATTGCCGGTTCTTTAGAAAAGTGCTCGATTGTAAAGGAATTATCTTCTTCAAAAGAAATTAATAGTGAGAGGCTTGCTGGCAGATGGGAACAGTTCTGTTTTAAAACTGTGCAAAAACCATTTCCCGGTGTTAAACAGGCACTTGTTATCTGCGGCAGTGATAAGCGGGGAACAGCATTCGGGGTTTTTACGCTATCCAAGGCAATGGGGGTTTCACCCTGGTACTGGTGGGCAGATGTCGTTCCCGAAAAAAAAAGCAATTTGTTTGTTGCACCCGTCGAATACCTCTCACCTGCCCCAAGCGTTAAGTACAGGGGTATCTTTTTAAATGATGAAGACTGGGGGTTGCAACCCTGGGCTGCAAAAACCTTTGAACCCGAAACAGGTGACATAGGGCCGAAAACATATGCGAAAATTTTTGAGCTGCTGCTGCGTATGAAGGCCAACCTAATCTGGCCGGCGATGCATCCGTGCACCAAGGCATTCTATCACTACCCGGGAAACAGGGAAACTGCCGATGATTATGGCATTGTTGTAGGCAGTTCGCATGCCGAACCCATGCTGCGCAACAATGTTGATGAATGGGATGTTAAAACCATGGGGGAATTCAGTTACGCCTCCAATGCCGGCACCATATACAATTACTGGAAACAGCGGGCTGAGCAGGGTAAAAACTATGAAAACATCTATACCATTGGCATCCGAGGCATTCACGACTCAGGCATGGAAGGTGTTTCATCCATGGAGGATAAAAAGAACCTGCTGGAAAAAGTATTTGCTGACCAGCGTGAAATAATAAAGAACCATATTAACCAAGATGTAACGAAAGTACCACAGGCTTTTATTCCTTATAAAGAAGTTCTTGAAATTTATGACAACGAACTAAACCTGCCCGATGACATTACTATTGTCTGGCCCGATGACAATTACGGTTATATCCGCCGTTTGAATACTAGCAACGAATCGAAAAGGCTGGGAGGAAGTGGTGTATATTACCATCTTTCATACTGGGGCAGGCCTCACGATTACCTGTGGCTTGGCACCACACACCCAAACCTTGTCCGTGAAGAACTTTACAAAGCCTGGCAAAATGGTTGCAGCACCATTTGGGTGATGAACGTGGGCGATATTAAACCGGCAGAATACCTTACACAATTATCCATGGACATGGCTTACCAGGCAGAACCGTTTGCAGAAAGCAATTATGTCAAAATACATCTTCATAATTGGTTACAACATGTTTTTGGCTCAAAGGCCGGAAGTTCTATTCAGCATATTATGTGGGAATATTACCAACTGGCATTTGAAAGAAGGCCTGAGTTTATGGGATGGAGCCAGACAGAACCTACCATGGTTATAAACCCGACAGAATACAACCATTTCAGCTATAACGATGAAGCACAGAAAAGACTTGACAGGTACAACAGGTTATCGTTGATGGCCGATTCCTTAAAGCATACTATTCCCAATCATCGCAGCGATGCATATTATCAACTGGTATATTACCCGGTTCGCTGCGCCACGCTGATGAACCGTAAATTCCTTCATCTTGAAAAAGCGCATAACTATGCAAAACAATACCGTGTATCCGCCAACGACCATGCCCTACTTGCAAAGCAAGCATTTGACAGTATAATGTTAGAAACTTCCTATTATAATGAAAAACTTGCCGGGGGCAAATGGCGGTACATCATGTCTATGAATCCCAGGTCGCTCCCTGTGTTTGACTGCCCGATGATACCATCATGGGAAACAGCGGGAAAAACGGATTTTGGCATTTGTCTGGAAGGTTTTACCGATGAACGACCACGTGAAAATATGTATGGTAGCAGGCTACCTGTTTTTTATACTCCCGAAGACAAATATTTTACTGACTTGTTTCTTACAGGCAATGGGAACATAAATTGGGTTGCCAGCCCTTCTCAGCCGTGGATAACCGTGAATAAAAACAGCGGGATATTAAAGGATGAGTTTCTCAAAAAAGAAGAACGGTTATGGATTGGTATTGACCATACAAAGCTGCAGGATGGAAAAGACAGAAGTGGATTTGTAACGATAAAGGGAGGCACAAGGGAATTTAATGTTCCTGTAAGGTTAAAAGTTTCAGGCATCGCTAATGGAACATTTATTGAAAAAAACGGGCTTGTTTCAATATTTGGCGAAAACTATTCACATGTTGAAAGCACAAGCGGATATAAACAGGAAGTATCAGACGGGCTTGGGTATTCCGGAAAAGCACTTATGCTCAGCGCTCCCATGAATACCTCCATGATTGATGATTCTATAGAATTTAAAGCATCTGCTGAATATGATTTTGTTTGCAGTTCAAAGGGAGATGTCAAGGTATATGTTTATTGCCTTCCTGTTCACCCCCTGAATAGCAATCATAAATTGAGCATTGGTTTAAGTATAGACAATGAAGCCCCGAAAATTGTTGATTACCAAACTTTCGACCGTAACGAAACCTGGAAACAAAATGTATTGCGCAACAGCGCCATAATAACTTCTGTGCATTCCATCACAGAACCGGGAAAGCATTCAATTAAAATTTCAGCATTTGACCCCGGGGTTATCATTGACCGCATCCTCCTCTTATTTGGCAATAATGAGGCAGGCTATTCGGCTATACCCGAAACAAGAATGAAGTGAATTGCCACGGAATTTTCTTTTTACACTTTTTTACTATATTTAACACCTGAACTAAAATTCATCTGATGATACAAACTATTATCCTGATCGTTATTTACACAATCACTCCCGCAATCATCATCTACCTAACTGAAAGGAACAGCATTGCAAACCGCATAGGGACTGTTATCCTTGCTTATTGTTTCGGCCTGGTGCTTGGCCATATAGGATTAATACCATCGGCCAGTGCTTTCTTTCACGAACTTATGGCTGCCAACAAAAAGTTTACCATGCAGCAGTTGTTGTTATTACAGGATCAGGGGCTTATAACAGCAAGTGATATTCTTTTCTTTAAAATCAGAAAGTTACAGGATTTGTTCATGACCATTACCATTCCCGTGGCCATTCCTTTATTGCTCTTTTCACTGAATATAAAAGACTGGTTCAGAATGGCCGGAAAGACTTTTCTTGCCCTGGTTTTGGGCATAGCGGCAGTCATCCTGATAGTCGGGGGTGGCTTTTTCTTGTTCAGGGGACAGGTGCCTGACCTGTGGAAAGTCTCGGGCATGCTTATTGGCCTTTATACCGGAGGGACACCAAATCTTGCATCTTTAAAGATGATGCTCGGTGTAAATCCCGAAACATACATTCTCACACATACTTACGACACGGTAATTGGCGTGGCTTACCTTTTCTTCCTCATTACCATCGGAAAAAAGATTTTCAGGAAATATTTAAATCCCTATCCGCGTAAAGACGGATATTTTGAAGGGTCAACAGCCTCTATAAACGGTGAATACAAGGGGATGTTGTCCAGAGAAAAACTATTGCCATTGCTTAAAGCCCTGGGCATCACCATTATTATTTTTATCGTAGCCGGATTATTAAGCCTTATGGTAAATGAAAACCAGGTGATGATTGTGGTTATCCTTACCATAACCACGCTTAGCATATTTGTATCGCTCATTCCCCAGGTTAACAAAATTGATAAAACTTTTGAACTTGGAATGTATTTTATACTTATATTCAGCATGGTTGTTGCGTCTATGGCAGATATCAAGCAATTGGTACATATTTCCCCTGCCCTGTTCTTTTATATTACAGTTTCAGTTTTTGGAACCCTGCTGATGCATGTCTTTTTATCAAAAATATTTAAAGTTGATGCCGATACAGTAATGGTTTCATCAACGGCACTTATCTGTTCACCGCCATTTGTACCGCTTGTGGCCGGGGCATTAAACAACAAGGAAGTTGTTGTTTCGGGGCTGACTATTGGAATAATCGGTTACGCGGTTGGAAATTATCTTGGCGTGCTGCTTGCCTATTTTCTGCAAGGGATGTAAAAAAGCCCGAAGGACTCTTTTTGAGAAAATTTCAAAACCCCTCTAATGGCATTGTAACCGTAGGAATAAGCAACAAAAAACCCAGTAAAATCAATATTATCATTAAAGGTGTAACCCACTTCACCCATTTTTGGTAAGGGATGCGTGCTACGCCAATAACACCTATCAAAACCCCGGAGGTGGGTGTAATCATATTTGTAAAGCCGTCCCCAAACTGAAAAGCCATCACGGTGACTTGTCTCGAAAGCCCTACCAGGTCAGAAAACGGTGCCATGATGGGCATGGTAAGCGCCGCCTTTGCCGAACCCGATGGAATAACAACATTGATGATTGTCTGAATAATATACATCATGCCGACCGTACTTATCTTGCCAAGAGAATTCATGGAGTTTGAAAGTTTAAACAAAATAGTATCTATTATCTGCCCCTCTTCAAGAATTACAATAATACCGCCGGCCAGTCCTACAACCATCGCTGCCGGGAGTATATCCTTTACCCCTTCAAGAAAAAGCTGCACAATGCCGTTTGGTGACTTTCCCGTTGCAATACCGGCCAGTATACCCATAGCAAAGAAAAGCGTGGCAATCTCCATAATATACCACCGATAAGCCATCACCCCGATAATAAGAAAAATAATAGTAAAAAGAAGCAGGTTGAGAATAAAGAAGTGAACACTTTTTTTAAGTGTGAATATACCTGATATAATAAAAACCATTGATGCCACAGGTATTAATGGTATTACGGATGTCATGTTTCCGATCTTCACCTGCGTAACTGAATGTATTACCGATGCCAGGATTAACGCCAGAGATAACAATATATATGTTGTCCATGCCGCTGCAGGCGTATTATAAGCTATGTCCGGGCTGTTCTCCGCTGCGCGCTTACGCCAGTATTCATCTTCATTGTACACTGGTGATTTTTCAGGCTTTAATGCAACGGCATGGGCATACCATATAATATATGAAATACCGGCTGCATTGATGATCAGCCAGCAAAACATCCTGTATCCTATTCCGGAAAACATGGGTATTTCAGCAATACTTTGTGCTATACCTATGGTAAATGGGTTAAGGATGGCACCGGCAAAACCGAGGCCTGCAGCCACAAACACAACGGCAACGCCGGTTATAGAATCGTATCCCATGGTAATGGCCAGCGGGACAAGAATTATTACAAACGCGATGGTCTCTTCACTCATACCAAACACTGCACCGAATACGCTGAACATAAGCATAATAAGCACAAGCATAATGTTATTGACCCCCACATTTTTAAGAATACGGTTATGTTCCAGTCTTTTGGTAAACCTTAAAAACGCATAAATTCCTGCATCAATTGCCTTGCTGTTGTTCATGATCCAGAATGCGCCACCTATTAAAAGTATAAATGCAATGATACCAGATTGACGCTGAAAACCTTTGAATATTGCTGAAAATACCTGCCAGCTCTGTTTTACATTTTCGGTATAATGAAACTGCATTACTTTTCTTTGAATCCCGTTTTCGGTAATAATTTCTTCGGTGTATTTACCCCCGGGAATAATCCATGTTAGCATCGCCGCAAATATGATAAGGCAAAAGATGATTACATAGGTGTGTGGAAATTTTTTAAACATACCGTTAAAATAATAATTCGATATAAAGATAGCATTACCGCATTGAAAACAAAACGAGCCGAAATTTAAAAATATTCCAATAAGAGCATCTGGAATAATTGATTTTTCACCGGCAAAGTAATTTGATTATCTAATATTTAGTATTAAAAACAATTACTTTTAGTTTAAGCTTTTCTTTTTCAAATTTTTAACACAAAAACAAAAAATATTACACTTTTATTTATTTGATTTATTGATATTTATAATAATTTCTGCATTTTTATGTTGGGTTTTATTATAAAAATGCAATGTATATAATTCATACCTAATAAGTTAAATTTATTTTATACACTTTGTGTTTTTAATAATTTTTCTTAGATTTGACATAAGGTATAAACCTGAAAGGTTTAGCCCGTGTGTGTTTTTAGTTAACCTATTATAAACCTAAATTTTTTATCTATGAAAAGAATTACAAGTTTGCTTGTATGCCTTATGCTATTTGGCTCTCTGGCCTTGCATGCACAAGACATACAAATCAAGGGAACGGTAACCGGTGAAGATGACGGTGCACCGCTTCCCGGGGTCTCTGTGGTGGTTAAAGGAACCAGGACAGGGATTGCCACGGACATAAACGGAGCGTATTCTTTAGAAGTACCTTCCGGCGCAACTCTTGTCTTCAGTGCTGTGGGTTATCAGACCCAGGAAGTTCAGGTTGCAGGCCAAACGGTGATTAATGTTGTCATGCAGGCTGAAACTATCGGGCTGGACGAGGTAGTAGTCACCGCGTTGGGTATTTCCAAAGCAAAGAAAGCGCTTGGTTATGCCTCAACAGAAATTAGCGCTGACGAGACACTGCAAAAATCAGAACCCGATCTGCTCAGATCAATGCAGGGTAAAGTACCCGGTGTTGAGATCCGGTCTACAGGGGGTGCTCCCGGTTCTTCTACAAGAATTGTCATCAGGGGGGCAACTTCATTTGGCGGAGATAACCAGCCGCTTATTATTGTAGACGGAATTCCATACAGTAATGAACAATATTCTACAACAAGTTTTAGTACCAGCGGAGGCGCTTATTCAAGCGGACTTTCAACCCTCGACCCTAATGATATTGAGTCAACCTCTGTACTGAAAGGTGCAGCGGCCGCTGCTTTGTATGGTTCCAGGGCTAAAAACGGCGTTTTGCTTATAACCACAAAATCAGGAAATGCTAAAGCCAAAGAATTCAGTGTTACTTTAAACAGTTCGGTAAATATTGAAACTATATCCAATTTGCCCGAATATCAAAACACCTATGGAGCCGGACACGACTTCAAGGCTGATAACTCAAATGGCTCATGGGGAGCCCGGTTTGATTCAGATATAATGATACCTACATGGCCTGGTTATGTGGATGCATTTGGATGGGAAGATTCCATTCCCTATGTTGCCCAGCCAAATAATGTAAAAGATCTTTTCGAAAAAGGAATTGTTTATGAAAATTCATTAAACGTTCAAAGCGGTAATGAAAACTCGTCCTATAATTTCACATTGTCTGACTTAAGAAATGACGGTTATATCCCCTTTTCATCGTTTAACCGTACATCAATTAGTGTTGGAGGTTCTTCAAAGATTTTTAAAAGGATTACTGCAAGTGCAAATGCAAGCTATTCCACAAGTAAACAAATAGGGGGTGTTTTCGGAAACAACCAGTCAAGTGAAGGGTATGGAGCTTCTTCATTTGCACGGGCACTTTACCTTGGAAGAAACTGGATTCTTGATCCTTACGAACATCCTGTAACCGGTTATCCCATGCAGCCAAACGGCGACCAGTTTGACAATCCCTTATGGTCATGGAGACATAATCAAATTATTACCAACCTTGACCGTATTGTAGGTTCAATTACCATGGGTGTCGAATTAACAAGCTGGTTAAACCTTACCTATAAAATAGGTTTGAACTCTTTTATCCAGAGAAGACAGGAAATAATTGATATTGGATCCCGCGCTGTTGATTTCGGAAAAAAAGGAGGTATTACCGAAGATGATATTTTTGCCACCGAATTAGACGGACAACTGTTACTGTCATTTAATCGAAATCTTGCAGATAAATTAGAGATCAGCGGATCTATAGGTCAGGAAACAAACCAAAGGGTTGTAGACAGGCAGGGATTCAGAGGCACAACATTGATAAATAGCGGAATTTACGACATTGACAACACAGAAAGTGTGATCCCCTTTGGAGGAGATTACTCAAAAAGAAGACTGATGGGTGTATTCGCTGATGTTACATTGGGTTACAGTGATTATCTGTATTTGAACCTGACTGGCAGAAATGACTGGTCATCTACATTACCTTCTGGCAACAATAGCTACTTTTACCCTGGTGTGAATATGTCATTTATATTCAGCAATGCACTAAAAATAAATAGTAATGTATTTACTCTTGGAAAACTTAGGGCAAGCTGGGGTAAGGTTGGTCAGGATGCTGATCCATATTATGTATATCAGAGATATTTTTTAAGAACAGGTTCTTTCCCCTTCTTAGGCCAATCTGGTATGTATACTCCCAACACCGCATACGATGCTGATTTGACTCCTGAGTTTAAGGAAGAAGCTGAATTCGGTACCTACCTGGTGTTCTTCAACAACCGAGTTTCTCTTGATTTTGCGTATTATACCGGAAAATCAACGAACATGATCTATCCTGTTTTTGTAGCACCATCATCCGGTTATTCAAATTATTATACAAATGTGGGCCAAATGAACAACAATGGTATAGAAGTTGCCTTTGGTGTTACCCCTGTTAAATTAAATAATGGATTAACCTGGGATGCTACGATTAATTTTACCCGCAACAGGAATAAAGTTATTGAAATTAACGGAGTTGATTCTCTGGCATATATTAGCCAATTGTTTGGAGATCCTGCATCTGCAATTATCGTTGATGAACCCTACGGAGTGCTTTATGGAACTGTATCTGCAAGAGATGATGAAGGAAATTTGCTAATTGATCCAGGAACAGGTTTAACTTTAGTTTCCGACGAAAATGAAGTCTATGGTGATCCAAATCCCGATTTCAATATGAGTTTAATTAACTCACTCAATTTTAAAGGATTTACATTTTCTTTTATGCTTGAATTTGTCAAAGGGGGAGATTTGTTCACCAATTCCGTTTCCACTCTATTGGGACGAGGAGTAACTAAGGATACTGAAGATCGTGAAAAAACTGTGATTATTCCTGGTGTCTATGGGAATGCAAATACCCTCGAACCAATTTTAGATGGAAATGGTAACAAGATAGAAAATAAAACACAGGTATCAGTTAATGATCTCTATTTCTGTTCAGGTACCACGAGTTCTTTTGCTATCAACTCTGCAGGGGAATGGCAAACCTACGATGCCACTACCCTGAGATTAAGAGAATTGTCACTGGGTTATGATTTTTCAAACCTTTTAAAGAACAAAACCTTCGTTAAAGGTTTGAATTTGACCTTTACCGCAAGGAATATATGGTACTGGTGCCCAAATATACCTAAATACACCAATTTCGATCCTGAAATAGGCACTTACGGTGTATCAAATGTTCAGGGAGTTGAATATGATGGTGCACCTACTACTAAAAGGTATGGTATTAACCTCAAAGTAACATTTTAATTGTAAAAATTTATGATCATGAAAAAAATATTTTCAATCTTATTTATAGTTACCCTACTGACATCCTGCTCTGAATGGCTGGATATCAATGTAGACCCGAACAATCCTTCTGAGATGAAGATTGATAAGATCCTTCCCAGTGTTTTCTATGATATGGGAGATGATTTCGGGATCGGCTACAGCAGGCTTGGGTATGTTTGTGCAGTATATGTGCATCAGTTAACTACACGCGAATCGTACGATCAGTATGGTGTTACAGGGTCTGCCTATGCAATCACCACCTATTGGAACGACTTGTATACTGGTATGTTACAGGATTTGGAACTACTTATAACTCTAAGTACTGAAGACGAGGCAGAAAATCTTCAATACAGGGGCATTGCCAAAATCCTTAAGGCATATGTTTATAGTCAGATGGTTGATCTCTGGGGTGATATACCATATACCGAGGCTAATGTTTCAGGCCTTTTTACTCCGGTATTTGATACAGACGAAAACATTTACCCTCAGTTATTTACCTTACTCAATGAAGGTATTGCAGATTTGCAAAATGAAGAAGCCCTGAATGAAAGGGTTCCGGGAGCTGACGACCTGATATACGGTGGTGATGTTGACAGTTGGGTAAAAGCGGCAAATTCAATTAAACTAAAGCTTTTTAACCAGGTACGTCTTACTACACTTTATAACCAGACAGAAGTTTCTGCCTTACTTTCAGGTGGAGAATTGATTTCCTCTGCCTCTGAAAGTTTTCTAATTCCTTTTGGCAAATCTGTTTCTCCTGACAACCGTAACCCGGCATTTGTCGCAGAATACAGCGGATCACAAATCAGTAATTATCTCAGTCCCTGGTTTTATGAAATAATGAATGGTGAAAACGACAATATTTTTACAGACCTTTGGGACCCAAGAATGCCTTATTACTTTGCCAATCAGGTTGATGAAGGGTTGGAACCTGAAAATCCGGTTGAATATCGAAATGGCAATTTCATCTCCATCTATTTTGGGTCAAGAGGCCCAAACAGAGATGCTGGAGGTAGAAATACATTCAGCATGATGGGTATCTATCCTGTTGGCGGCGCATATGATGAAGACCCTGAACTTGATAAAAAGAAAAGCTTTGGTATTGATGCAGGTACCGGCGCTGCCCCTTATAAAGTTTTAACCTATGCTGATGTACTTTATATTCAGGCAGAACTTGCCCTTACAACTACCTCGGGTGGTGATGCAAGGGCTTTGCTGGAAGATGCAATGGAAGCCTCATTCAGACAGGTTGACCAGGTTGTAACAATGACAGAAGCCGTGGGTGTACCTAAACTTGCCACACATGACACTGTTGATTATTATATTTCTAGGGTATTAACTGATTTTGACAGCGGTGATGCTGCCAAAAAACTTGAAATTGTAATGACACAGAAATGGATTGCTGCCTTTGGATCGTCTATTGATTCCTATACCGACTATCGCCGTACCGGATATCCTGTTATGTTCGATCCAAATACAATGGTTGCCGATGGCGGTCCTGATGGGAATGGAGTGGTTCCGGTTCAATCCAGCAGGGATTATCCGGTTGCGTTTCCTTGGAGCGCTGATGAGCTTTCCCTGAATAAAAATGCTCCTGGACAAAAAACTATTTCGACAGATAAAGTATTTTGGGATATTGATAATTAATAAAGACTTATACCATGAATAAAATAATTAATATATTACTTAGTATTCTGCTGATATTCGCGGTATCCGGATGTTCAAAAGACGAGAACGGTAATCTCCCGGATGACATGAAAGATGCAGCACTTGCATATCTGCAATTGGAAGCAACTTCAGATGAACTGGTTGACCTTAACAATGTAGATGATTTTAATCTTGATTATACAGTAAATACATTGTTTGAGCCGGCTTTTCAAAAACTAACCCTCGTAGTGGTATACAACAGTGATTATGCCAACCAGTATGTATTGGTTGACAACATTACAGCTGTACCTGTTACGGGCACTATAACTATGGCCAATCTTGTTAATGCAATACCTGCATTAAACACTAGCGCTGATGTGGCAGAAGGTGATAATTTTCACTTTTTTGTTAACGCAACGCTCGAAGACGGAACCTTTTTACCTCAATTCATGGCACTGGGAAGCGATCCGACCAAAGCCACCCAGTTAGTGAGCCCCAACCTGGCACTAGCTCTAAATGAGATAAAAGGTGTTGCTCAGTTTGATTTAAAAATTCCCGTACCTTGTGCATTCAATCTCAGTGATTACATTGGTACACTAAACTGTATTGAAGACTGGGGTGGTGGTGAAACTTATGAATATACGGTTGATGTTGCTGAAGATGCAGAGTATACGGGTGACAAAATCGGAATTGTTATTACAGGTATCTTTGATGGTGCTGGTATTAGTGTTACCAAAATGGAAATAAACCCCAAAAACCTGAAACTCGTTATGGATGAAGAACAGATGGTTATTGAGGACATTAC
>JAFGPL010000226.1 GCA_016936215.1 Bacteroidales bacterium | reverse complement strand
TGTAACAGCCACCGAAAATTATATTAGTATTGAATTAGCTGCTTTGCTTGATAATGCTTCCATAAAAGGAATAGAAATAGATGAGGTTGGCGGCGCTAATATTGTTCGGATTAATTGCGGGGGCCCAGCATTAACCACCCAGGACGGGAACCAATATATAATTGAAGAGGGTTTCTTTAATCCTGATGTTTCTTCTGTAGCTACTAGAGAACAATGGATGAAAGCGGCCATGAACAAATATTTTAACTATGGTGCTTGTGGTAATTCATTCAAATGGAGTGGAATTCAACCTCAACATACCGAACCTAACTATACTAATTTCGAAAATGCCGTACAATGGACACAAAAAGTAGGTTGGGAACTAAGGGCGCATACCCTGCTTTGGGGAGGTAACGACGACCATTCAATGCCAGGTTGGGTAAGAAATTTGCCTACACCACAGGCAATTACCGATACATGCAAAATGAGAGTAATTCGTGAAATGACACGCTATAAGGGAATTATTAAAGAATATGATGTTATAAATGAGCCTTTAACCGGTCATGCTGATCATCTGCGAAACACCGTTGGAGATTCAATACTTTGGAACTGCTTTAAGTGGGCGCATTCTGCCGATCCCGGTGCTGAATTATTTATTAATGATTACAATGTAGAATACAACTGGGGGCAGGCTGCAGAATATCGCGACCTTATCCTGAAAATAAAGGAAATGGGCGGTCCTGTTACCAGTGTTGGGATGCAGGCACATTTTTGGGAATGTTGCAGGCCCAATGTTGATGAATTGGTTAGAAACGTAAATATTGTTGCCGAAGCCGGTTTGCCTATAAGATTTACAGAATATGATTATGACGGTAATCTGACCCAGAAACAACAGGCAGAAGATTTTATCAAGGTCCTTACAGTGGCTTTTTCGCACCCTTCAATTACCGGAATGATATGCTGGGCATTGAGCGATGATGGGGCATGGAGAGAAAATTCCGGTTTTTTTGACGCCAATCACAAACCCAAAATTGCTGCCGATACCCTTTTATATTATATAAAAACCAAATGGGCCACTAACTTCGATTCTGTTATGAATAATGGTAACACACTGCCGTTTAACGCCTATTATGGCGATTATAATATTGAAGTGGCATTTAATGACACGGTGAAAGTATTTACCATTCCTTGTCTGAAAGAAAATACCGATTCGGTTTTTACTTTAAATGAAGCCGATGCTAAACTAAAAGGGCCTGAATTTATTTCAGCCCGGATTTTAAGTGATACGTCAATCGCTATTGTATTCGATAAACCAATTTTGGAAGAATCGATTTACAAAGGAGATTATAAATTTTTTTCCAACAATCCACTTGGAATACAAGATATTAAAATTGATCAGGAAGATAGCAATGCAATCATTGTATACTTAGAGGATTTAATTACACCGGAAGATTACCTGAGTGTTCATTATTTTCCCGGCAGCCTTTCGTCCAAAGATGGAGGAAAATCAGCCAGTTTTGGGCCTGAAAATGTGGTTAACCTTACTTTAGGCCTGTTAAGTGCTTCAGTGATAAACAATGGTGTAAATATTGAAGCTGTTTTTAATAAAAAGGTAATAAATCTTATCGATAATGAGCCATATTTTACCATTAAGGATAATGGGCAGGAAATTGAAATAACAGGTCTTGAATACGCCGATAATGATTCTGCAAAA
Source organism: Bacteroidales bacterium (assembly GCA_016936215.1). Taxonomy (GTDB): domain Bacteria; phylum Bacteroidota; class Bacteroidia; order Bacteroidales; family UBA10428; genus JAFGPL01. The sequence goes on along the minus strand of JAFGPL010000226.1, from coordinate 5,423 downwards.
GCATTGTTTACCCTAGCCACAGCTATGACCAGCACAAGTAAACCGACCATGAGTTATACAGGGGGAACATTGCAATCCATTGCTGATTTTAAATGTCAGTATACAGATAACCTTAACGTAACCAATAATTGGCCAAAACTGGTAAGTGCGGAAGTTAATTCTACGGGGACCATGGTAATTGCCATTTTTAATACGGTACTCAATTACGTCCCTGATAATATTGATGCATTTACCATTACGGTGGATGATCAACCCGTGGTTATATCCGATGTTTCAGTAACAGGTGAAGACGTAAGTACAGTAACTTTTAAACTTTCGGATGTTATTTATAAAGGTCAAATTGTTACACTTTCTTATGAGCCGGGTACAGTAACAGGCCAGAACGGAAATCAGATGATGGCAATAAGCGATAAGAGGGTTTCAAATACATCGGTAACCGCAATTGAGGATATTACCACTGAGTTGTTTACCATTTATCCAATTCCTGCCACAGATCACATAAGAATTGAAGGTAAATCAGCACCATTCCGGGTAAATCTTATTAATAGCCTTGGTATTGAGCTATATTCAGGATTTTCTGAAACTGAGTTGTTTGAAATGGATGTACGAAATTATAATGGAGGTATCTATTTCATCAAAGTGACAAATATGAATAACAATGTAGGCGTTTTGAAAATTGTATTGAAATAAACATTAAAGTAATAAGTATTAATTTTAAATGGAATGTTTCAGGATTATACATCATTGGGTTTACCAGGTAAGAATTCTTATTATGATCCATAACCTGCTGAATACAATTTTAAAGATGAAAGAAATGCTGTTTATTCAGGATACGGACAATAAATGTATACTTATTAGATTAACTAATTTATGACAGTAATAACAAAGCTGTTTTTTATAATTATAGCTACAATTACCATTTTTAATCAGGTAATTGGACAGAATCGTTCCGACAATACACTCAACGATTGGGAAAACCAAAAAGTATTCGGGATCAACAAGCAATATTACCATGTCAATGTGGTTCCCTATGCCGACTTGAACAAGTCCCTTCAAGTGGATTATACCCGGTCTGTTTTTTATAAATCGCTGAATGGTATTTGGAAATTGAATTATGTGAACAAACCATCTGATACCCCATCCGGTTTTTTCAGGCAGGAATACTCCGTTTCCGGCTGGAAGGATGTTAAAGTCCCTTACAGTCTTGAGAATGCCGGGTTCAGTGAATTTATTTTTGTGAATGTGGTACATCCTTTTGATTCCAGGAATCCTCCAAAAGTAGGATCGGATTTTAATCCGGTGGCCTCGTACCGAACAACTTTCACCGTACCTTCCGATTGGAAAGGACGTGAAGTATTCCTGAATTTTGATGGAGTGGAATCGGCATTTTATCTTTGGATAAATGGCGAAAAGGTTGGCTATAGCCAAAACAGTTTTTGTTCTGCCGAATTTGATATAACCAAGTTTATCAAGCCCGGTGAAAATGTCCTGGCCGTGCAGGTTTTCAGGTTTAGCGATGGAAGCTATCTTGAGGATCAGGATTTCTGGCGCCTGAGTGGAATTTTCAGGGATGTTTACCTGTATTCTGTTCCAAAGGTGTCTGTCAATGATTACGCTTTTACTACAGACCTTGATGAAAAATATATAGATGCTGATTTTAACCTGTCTCTTAATCTTAAAAGTTATAACGGTGCAAAAATAAAAGATGAGTACTATGCTGAATTAATACTCTTCGATAAGGAAGGCAATAAAGTCTTTAAAGAAACAACCCGACCGGTAAAGGTAAATGCAATGGTTCATAATCCTATAAAATTTTTTAAAAAAGTAATCAATCCGCTTAAATGGACGGCCGAAACCCCCAATCTATATACTTTATCCATTACATTAATTGACAAAAACGGAAAACCTGTGGAATACCTTTCTTCCCGGGTAGGTTTCCGTGAAGTGGAATGGAAAGAAGGGGTGCTGAAAGTTAATGGTCAGCGAGTTCTTTTTCGGGGGGTAAACCGTCACGAGCATGATCCTGTTTCAGGAAGATATATTACCAGGGAATCCATGATACAGGATATTATTTTGATGAAACAGCATAATATCAACGCGGTGCGTACCAGTCACTATACCAACACACCCTTGTGGTACCAACTGTGTGATGAATACGGAATTTATCTTTGTGCCGAAGCAAACATTGAATCGCACCAATACTGGAGCCGCTTTGCAATAGATTCAACCTGGCTTGAATCTTTTTTAGACCGCAATGCGGGTAATGTAGAACCATTTAAAAACCATGCATCGGTTATCTACTGGTCGCTCGGTAACGAAACAGGATTCGGTCCCAATCATGTGAAAATGTCGGATTGGATACATCAAAACGACCCTACCCGGCCAGTCCATTACAATCCTGCCGGAAGCGATCCGTCAGTAGATATTGTAGCGCCTATGTATCCCACGGTTGAAGGCTACGCAGCCGTTGCAGAAAATGACAACCGGCCGGTAATTATTTGCGAGTATGCTCATGGTATGGGCAATAGCTGTGGCAACCTGAAAGAATACTGGGAACCTTCCTACACGCTGAACAGGGCACAGGGCGGGTTTATTTGGGACTGGGTAGATCAGGGGTTTTTTAAAAAGGATAAAAACGGGAATACATTTATTGCCAATAGTGGAGATATGAACGACCCACGTTCGGAGCCTTATGTGGGTTTTGACGGTATTGTCCTTGCAGACAGGACTCCCCAGCCTGAATTAATAGAGTATAAATACATTATTCAACCCCTGAAAATCATCTTGAGCGATTTAGATCAGGGGAAAATTAAAATCCTTAACCGCTATGAATTTTCCAACCTGAATATTTTATATGGCGAATGGGAATTAGTGGAGAATGGCAAACAGATTCAAAAAGGAGTTCTCGGAAAGATTGATTTAAACGCGGGAATGGAAAAGGAAATAGTTGTCCCGTTTATAAAACCCATGCTGAAGAAGCAAAGCGAATATTTCCTTAATATTGTTTTCAAACTATCCGAAAATACAAGCTGGGCCGAACAAGGGCATATTGTTGCATGGGAACAGCTCGCCCTACCATACAAGGTTGAACACAGGCCATACCTTGTAAAGCCTGCCAAATCATTCGCCATGAATGAAACAGCGGATGAAATCAAAATCACCGGTGAAAATTTCAGCATTGCTTTCAGTAAGAAGACAGGCATGCTCTCTTCCATTCACAACACGGGCAAAGAAATAATTAAGCAGGGGCTTGCAACAGTTCTCTACCGTGCCCCGAGTGATAATGACGAAATGTGGTGGAACAGGAACAGTCCGGCCGTTTATTGGCGCAAAGCAGGGTTCAATCACCTCAAATACGAACTTAAAGACATTAAGGTCAAAAAAAGTAATGACTATTACAATATTGATGTTGTTACGAAAGTGTACAGCGATTCTATTTCTCATATCTTGAACAACAGGGTTGTTTATAGTGTATTCCCTAACGGCGATATTTTTTTACGGTCGGGTTTTGAGTTTGTGATGAAGCCCTCAGACATTTCAAACAAGGAAATAGCCAGGATAGGCATGCAGATGGTGCTTTCTCCTGATTTTGAAAATTACAAATTCTATGGTAGGGGACCCTGGGAAAACTATTCCGATAGAAATAATGCTGCCATGGTGGGCGAATATTCTTCCACGGTCACAAAGCAATTTTTTCCATATTCACGGCCACAGCACACTGGCAACAAAACAGATATTCGCTGGGCTTCGCTGACTAACAACGATGGACTTGGCTTAGCCGTGTTCGGCTACCCTTATCTCGAAACCACCGCCTTACATTTTAGCGATAATGACCTTGACAAGAAAAGCTTTACGGAAATAACCAAACGAGATGATATTTACTTTTCAATTGATGCGCGGCAAGACGGTATGGGAGGGGGAAGTTGCGGGCCGGGTGTGCGTCCTGAGTACCGGCTGGATTTAATAGATGCCGTGTACACGTTCCGCATCAGCCTTGTAAATAAAGAAACAGACTTGTCAGCTTTGATATCTGAATCGCCATTCCTTGCACCTCCATCCATATCTCCAAAGGAAAGGTTGATTTATAAGGGAGGCCGGAAAATTGAAATTATTTCACCTGTTGAAGGCGCCGAAATCAGGTTTACCCTGGATGGCAGCGAACCCGATGAATCATCACGATTGTATAAAGAACCCATACAAATATCATCCTATTGTACGATTAAAGCTCGAACATTTAAAAAAGGCGAGAATCCATCCATTGCGGTTTCACACACTTATAATTTAGGGGAATTATTGTACGAAAGCCCTGTCATCAAATATGGCGATAAACCGGTGGCATCCGAAGTAATGATAGAAGGGTATAAATCCATAGGAATTTTAATTACCGATCCCGATAATTCAACAGACTGGGACCATACAGATGTTCTGGAACCCATATTGATTAAAAAAGACGGCAGCGAAACTTCACTTACCGAATTGAAACCCTATACAACATTCCAAGGTTGGAGCACGCTTGCCGTAAACAGGTCTGTTGACAGGAATCCATTAAAGGTTGCAGGTAAGATATACGAAAAAGGCCTTGGTACGCATGGACTTGCCGAAATATGGTACCATATAGCTAATGATGCCGTAAAGTTAAAACTAAGGGTGGGTGTGGATGATGAAACCAGGGGGAACGGAAGTTCAACCATTACTTATAAAATTGTTGGGATAAATTAAACAGAATACAAGTTTACTTTTTAAATAATATAAAACAATGATAAAAATAAAAATCACTAAATTATTGACTATAACCTTTTTATTACCTGCAATAGGTTTTAGCCAAAATCCAATCATTCAGACCATTTATACAGCCGATCCTGCGCCAATGGTGCACAATGATACTGTTTATCTTTATACAACACACGACGAGGACGTAACAGTAAACAACTTCTTCACAATGAATGACTGGAGATGCTATTCCTCAACAGACATGGTAAATTGGACCGATCATGGTATGGTATTGTCCTATACTGATTTTAGTTGGGCAAGAGGAGATGCATGGGCTGGCCAGTGCATCCACAGAAATGGTAAGTTTTATTTCTATGTTCCTGTTAATCAAAAAAACGGTGGAAACGCCATTGGTGTTGCGGTATCCGATAGCCCTACGGGACCGTTTAGCGATGCACTCGGAAGTCCTTTGACTTCAGGCTATGGATATATAGATCCAACAGTATTTATAGATGATGACGGTCAAGCTTATTTATATTGGGGAAATCCAAACCTATACCACGTGAAGTTAAATGAAGATATGATTTCTTTCGATGAGACTGTTGGAGTGGTACAAGTGCCTTTAACAGTTGAGAGTTTTGGCCCCCGTGATAACACGGATAGGGAAACCTCTTATGAAGAGGGTCCGTGGTTTTTTAAAAGAAACAATTTAT
>JAFGPL010000002.1 GCA_016936215.1 Bacteroidales bacterium | reverse complement strand
TTTAACTTCAAAATCAGGTGTGCGAACCGCGATACCGACTTCCGAAGTAAGATTATGTAAATGGCAAGGACTTTTCCCCCTAGCATGGAAAACAGAATTTCCCCGCCAGTGGAAAATAGAAATCCCCCACACAATTGCAGATTATGTCGGTTTTTTACCTCCTTCTTTTAATTTGTTTTTTGAATTTATTCTATAAGATTCACCGTTAAAAGTGAATACCCGTGCATGATGTAATAACCTGTCCAGGAGCGCTGTGGTCATGATACTGTCGCCCATCTCATCTCTGCCCATGCATCGAAGCTCTTGTTTGACGTAATGATTATAGAATTACGCTCGTGTAATTCACTTATAAGACTGAAAAAGAGATTAGCTTCTTTTTTTTCAATGGGTGTATACCCGATCTCATCAATTATCAGTAAGTTTGACTTCATTATAGGCACCGCAGTTTAAACTCATAGCCCGCCTGCCAGTCCAGGCTGCAATGATATCAAGTCATGATACATAAAAATTTTAAATAATTCCGGACATGTCATGTAAAAAAATTATTTTCTGTGCATGTCGTTTAAGCCGCTTTCAGAAAAGCACATAAAATCAAAGGAACATTACCATTACCACAAAAAGCAGAAACAACAGAACTACCGAAACACCGGGATTTTTTCTTATAATATATTTACTGATTACAAAGCAGGTTATTACAGTCATTGACGTTACCAGGCCCAGCTCTACTAACTGAGGTATACATGTCACATACCGGAAAAGAAGCTGAAACAAAACAACAAAGACAAAGTGCAGTAAATATATATAATATGAATTTTCCGCAAGGTTCCTGTGAAAAACATTATTGCTGTTCAGGAATCTGTACGCGAACCTGGAATATAATAACACCGAAGTCATACAGTATAAAGAACGAAAAAAAGCAAATCCTAGCCTTAATAGCTGTGGAGAATTCAATTTCTGGTATATCGCATTTCCAAAAGCAATATTACCTATCATAGTAACAAACAGCACCAGGATCCAGATATATAATCTACCCGGATACATTCTATCCCTGAACCATCCTGCTTTGAAAGCATAGATACCGAGTAAAAATAATGTGAAATAAAAAATCACCCTGTCAGGTTGAAACATTATAAACGGGGCAATGATCAGCCACTGTCCGAGTTCAAAAAACTGCAAAGAAAAAAACATAGCAGCAGTATTTATTAGAATAAAAATCAGAACAACAGGAAGAAAATATTTTTTATTATATATCCGGTGATCCCGGTCAGGCAGATCCATTTTCAGGGAATATATTAAAACATATAGAATATAAAAAATCAGGAGTAATGACAGGAACCAGAGATGCAAAGGACTGAAATTTTGCAGAAAAACAGTATTGTTATATAATTCCGACTTAACGCTGAAATCAAATGCAGTTTTTATATACTGCAACCACGCTGTCAAATACGTAGTGTTATCAAGCAGAGACTTTGAAAATAACGATATATATATAATAACAGGAATAAAAAAAATACTTAGCAGAACCAGCGGAATACCAAGACGCGTAAGTTTTTTCCGGAGAAACTTTACAGCACCATATCGTTTAATAGAACCGGACACAAAATATCCGGCTATGAAAAAGAGCGTTGGCATTATGAATCCATCCAGGAATGCATTTAAACGAAGCAGAATAAAATTAAGAACATCACCCGTCCCCCCGGAATCCACAACCGGCCACACATTGCCGATTTTCACATATGCGTATACGGAATGCAGGAATACAACAAAAACAATTATTACAAACCTGAGATTATCAAAAAAATATAGCCTGTTATCAGATTGATTCATAGTAATCGTAACTTTCTTTTTTAAGGTTGATTGACTCAAATCTTAATTTATCTAATCCGTGGTTTTATAAACATGAAAATTCCGGAACTCAAAGAAAGCAATAAAAAAATACCAACCGTTGACCAGCCGAAAGTATTCGCGCCTGCGAACTGGCCTCGAACAGCCATAACGCAGCTAAGCCCGTTTGCAATGAACAACACTAGCGCATACTTCCTTTGTAATCCTGGGTCTTTTGTGCCTCTTGCTAACCAGATCAGCATTCCAAATCCAATAAGCGCAGCACCCCAGAATTGAAATATAACCAGTCCAATTTCAGGTAAACTTACATTATAATTTGAGAGAAAACAAGCCGGTGCCAGTACACAGAATATACCGGTAATAATAGCGAGGATAGAAACAATTGTGCATAGTATTTTAAATTTCATAAAACAATCTCCCTGATAATTATAAAATTAGCAGGAATTCTGAAATACTTTACTTTTCTCATGGAACCCTGATATTCTTTCTCCAAAGATAGCATAAGTATTCATCATGACATTTCAGTCATTTTTTTAAAATCCTGCTTCCAGTTATGATACAATGAAATTATAGTATTATTTTTTTAACGGGGATAGCTTCAAACAGCCAGATATTAGCCTGAAACAGTCATAGATTTTCTTAATTGTGAAGGCGTAGTGCCAAATCGTTGTTGAAACCGGGAAGTGAACCTTGAAAAAGAAGAATAGCCGCAATTTAATGCAATGGCAGATATTGACAAGTTTGTAAACTGGACCTCAGATAGCGCTATACCCATCCGGACATCATCTATTATGGTACGAAAATCGGTGTTTTCTTTTCTTAAGTTTCGTCTTAAAGTACTTTCACTGACGCGCAAATGATTACAGACATTCTTTACATGCCAGGACCTGGAAGGATTTGAAAGCAGTAAAGAGTAAATCCGTTCGCTCCATTTCTGACTCATAGACAATAACATGTGGGAACTGTCACAACACTTAACCAGACACAAAAGGACATCCATGAGTCTGTGTTTTAAAAAATCATCATCCGGCTCAGTTTGCTGCGAAATTTCAAGAAGGTGGCATATAGACGAGTATAATAATTCATTTCCTTCAAAGTGAATTGAATTATTATTTGCTTTTATCGATTCATCAAATTTATAAAAACGGCAAAATTGTTCAATTAACAAATTATCAAAATAAATATAAAAAGCCAGAAAAGAACCCTGATGAGTATCCGGTATATTGACAGCATCCAGCTTCAATGGTGCCGGAATTGCCAGAAACTCACCCGGGAAGCACTGGATCTCTTTATTACCAAAATAGATCGTTTTCTCCCCTGAGATGAGTATAATCAGGGTCGGATACAAAAATGGAACCTCAGTAATGCGTTGTTTATATCGACAGTTTATTGCACCAAATTTTGATAAAGGTATTTGTGTATGATTATGATCTGTTATTTGTGCTAAATTGAATACAAATTCTTTAATCTTCAAAAATGAAGGATGCTTTTTCATTGCTAAG
>JAFGPL010000225.1 GCA_016936215.1 Bacteroidales bacterium | reverse complement strand
GATTTTTCTTAAAGACATAGATATACAGGCAATGCGGGGCATAATTGAAAATTGCCCTGAAGGGTTCCAGGAGCCCGTGATCATTCATAAACTGTTGCAGACAGCAGGAATCCCTTTGGTTAAAGAGGAGGTTATTAAAACGAAAAGGGAACTGATGAAAAAATCAAAAGAAATAGGCTATCCTCTTGCCATGAAGGCTGTAGGCCCAGTTCATAAGTCAGATGTGGGGGGCGTTACACTGAATATTAAGTCCGATGCCCACCTTACAGCCGAATACAAGCGCATGAAAAGGATAAAAGATGTAAAAGCCGTGCTTATTCAAAAAATGGAAACCGGCACCGAACTGTTTATCGGGGCCAGGTATGAACCTAAATTCGGGCATGTGATCTTATGCGGGCTGGGGGGAATATTTGTAGAGGTGTTTAAAGATTACTCTTCAGGCCTTGCACCGCTTACATTTGCCGAAGCATATTCAATGATCAGGAACCTGAAAAGCTATGCCATTATTCATGGTACGCGGGGTAAAGATGGGGTAAACGAGGACAGGTTTGCAGAAATAATTGTGCGGCTCTCTTCACTTCTTCGCTATGCAGTTGAAATTAAAGAGATTGACCTCAACCCATTGATCGGCAACCCTGAGGAAATCACAGTGGTGGATGCAAGGGTACTGATTGAAAAAGTAAAAGTTTAAACAATAATTTATACTTTTAGCATTTTTTAAAACAATTCCAGTCATGATAATAAAACAGTTGTCAATATTTCTTGAAAACCGCTCGGGCAGGCTTGAGGAGGTACTTGATACATTGGGCAGGGAAAATATTAATGTTTCTGCCTGCAGCCTCGCCGACACTTCTGAATTCGGCATCCTCAGGCTCATTGTATCCGAGCCCGAAAAAGCACGCGATGTATTAAAGGCAAAACTCTTTTCAGTAAATATCAGCGAGGTGCTCTCGATTGCCACCCCGAACATGCCCGGGGCGCTGGCAAAAGCCCTTAAAATACTTTCAGATGCCGGTATCAGCATCGAATACCTGTATGCATTTTCTATGGGGGATAAGTCTTTCGTGGTAATGAGGACCGATGAAACAGAAAAAGCCATCATGGAATTTCAACGGCATGAAATGGAACTGATAAAAGCAAGTGACCTATATAAATTTTAAACAATTTTTTTACAAATTTCTCATGACATTGATCTGGAACAAGCATTTTGAAACTATGCCCCGTGAAGAAATGAGGCAATTACAGGGGGAACGGCTCCGCGATATGGTGGAACGTGTATATTTTAATGTGCCTTTTTACAGGGAAAAACTACAGAAAATGGGCTTGGGGCCCGAACATATACAAACTGTTGACGATTTGAAAAAACTTCCGTTTACAACCAAAAACGATCTTCGTGATAACTACCCGTTTGGTCTTTTTGCTGTGCCCATGAGCGAGATCGTGCGCCTGCATGCATCTTCGGGCACCACCGGTAAACCCACTGTAGTTGGGTATTCAAGAAAGGATATCGGTGTTTGGTCTGAGGTAATGGCCCGCACACTCACCGCTGCCGGCGCCGGCAAAGATGATTTTGTTCATGTGGCATATGGTTACGGTTTGTTTACAGGCGGGCTGGGATTACATTATGGTGGTGAAAAAATCGGCGCTTCGGTAATCCCTGTTTCGGGGGGCAATACCAAAAGGCAGTTGCAACTGATGCTCGATTTCGGTAGTACCGTTCTTGCATGCACCCCATCTTATGCCCTCTACCTTGCCGAAGCTATTGAAGAAAGCGGGATTAAAAGAAGCGACCTGAAACTCAGGGTCGGTGTCTTCGGCGCAGAACCCTGGACAGAAAACATGCGCAGGGAAATTGAAAACAAACTTCAGATCAAAGCCATTGACATCTTCGGCCTGAGTGAAATAATTGGCCCCGGGGTAGCCAGCGAATGCCTGCAGCAATGCGGATTGCACATCAACGAAGACCATTTCATCCCCGAGATCATTGACCCTGACACCCTCGAAGTGCTGCCCGAAGGGGAACTTGGGGAACTTGTGTTCACCACCATTACAAAAGAAGGACTCCCGCTGATAAGATACCGTACAAGAGACTTAACCAGGCTGAACTATGAAAAATGTAAATGCGGCAGAACACTCGTGCGCATGGAGAAATGTACCGGCCGCAGCGACGACATGCTCATCATCAGGGGGGTAAACCTTTTCCCTTCGCAGATCGAAAGTGTGCTGCTTGAAATGAGCGAAACAAGACCACATTATCTTTTGGTGGTTGACCGTGTTGATAACCTCGACACCCTTGAATTACAGGTTGAAGTTGAAGATAGCTTTTTCTCCGATAAAATCAGCCAGTTGCAGGCGCTCAGACAAAAAATACAACACAATGTCGAGAGCGCAACAGGTTTATCGGTTACGGTAAAACTCGTGGAACCCAAAACGATAGAAAGAAGTGAAGGCAAAGCCAAAAGAGTGATTGACAAACGGGTATTGTAAGTTTTGTGAATTATCTTATTGAAATTGAAGCAATATTACTTAAACCAACAGGCTAAAAACCTGAAGGTTATACAACCAGAAGATAATAAGCGGTAAACAGATCAAAATGTCATAAAATGGTTGATTTTCCCATAAAAGATGAAATAATAAACCCCATACGCTCGAAAATGAGCCTGAAAAGTCTGGGATATGCCACCATACGTGAAATTGTGCAGTTGGTAAACAAATTGGAAGAACAGACAGGTATCAGGTTTATCCGCACCGAAATGGGGGTACCCGGTTTGTCTGCCCCAAAAACGGGGACAGATGCCGAGAAAGAAGCCTTGAATAAAGGTGTTGCTTCTGTATATCCCCCTATTGAAGGAATAAAAGAGTTAAAGAACGAATTATCGCGTTTCTCAAAGCTTTTTCTCAATATTGACATTTCACCCGAAGGATGCATCCCCACCGTGGGTTCAATGCAGGCTTCAATGGCCGTATTCCTGGTTGCCAACAGGCGTATCAAAGAAAAAGATACCACACTGTTTATTGATCCCGGTTTCCCTGTACATAAAATGCAACACCGTGTCACAGGGCTTCCATACCAGAGCTTTGATATATACAACCACCGGGGTCAAAAATTAAGAAAGAAGCTGGAGAGCTACCTGAAACAGGGAAATATCTCAACATTTCTTTATTCCAACCCAAACAATCCCTCCTGGATATGCTTTACCGAAACAGAGCTCAGGATAATCGGTGAACTGGCAAGCGAATATAATGTTGTAGTAATGGAAGACCTTGCCTATTTCGGGATGGATTTCAGGGAAAATTACGGGATACCGGGTGTTGCACCGTACCAGCCCTCGGTGGCAAACTATACCGGCAACTATGTCTTGTTGTTTTCAGGATCGAAATCATTTAGTTACGCAGGTCAGCGCATCGGCGCCATTCTGATTTCAGATCAGCTTTTCGAGGCAAAATTTCCAGACCTTACTTCAAACTTTTCAACCATAGAATTTGGCACCGCCATTATACAGGAAGCAATCTATACCTTATCTGCCGGAACGGCACATTCTGCGCAGTACGGGTTTGCAGCAATGCTCAGGGCAGTAAACGAAGGCACATTCAATTTTATTGATAGTATAAAAGAATATGGCGACCGTGCGAAAATGATGAAAGAAGCATTTCTCGAAAACGGGTTCCGTATTGTTTATGACAAAGATGAAGACAAATTGCTTGGCGACGGTTTTTATTTCACCATCGCTTACAATGATTATTCTGGTGAAAAACTTCTTTCAGAACTCATCAGGTACGGTGTTAGCGCTATTACCCTCGACACTACCGGAAGCGAACGAACCGAAGGATTAAGAATTTGTGTATCAAGAACAAACAAAGAAGACATACCTGCCCTTAAGGAACGTTTACAACTCTTTAGAAAGCATCATAAATGATAAAAAGCATGGTTATTTAATTCAAAATATCTAATATTGGATTTTTTTATTTTCCGGGCACCCGTTACCCGGAAGTCTTTAAATACCTCGTTGATAAATTTTTTTCAAACATGGCAAAAGTAAAAGGAGCAATAGTAATAGACACTGAACGGTGCAAAGGCTGTGAACTTTGTGTTGTTGCATGTCCCACAGATGTTATTCGCATGGAGAAACAGGTAAACAGCAAAGGCTATCATTATGCTTATCCTGCAAACCACGATGCCTGTACCGGGTGTATGAATTGTGCAATTGTTTGCCCCGACGGGGTGATCACTGTATACAGAACAAAAGTTGAATAAATTAAATCAAGATAATGGGTGAACTAAGATTAATGAAGGGCAATGAAGCTATTGCCGAAGCGGCCATAAGGGCAGGTTGTGATGCCTATTTCGGTTATCCCATCACCCCACAGTCGGAGGTTATGGAATATCTTGCTGCCGAAGAACCGCATAAACGCACCGGTATGGTTTTATTGCAGGCAGAAAGCGAAATTGCAGCCATAAATATGGTATATGGGGCTGCAGGAACAGGTAAAAAAGCAATGACCTCATCATCAAGCCCCGGTATAAGCCTGAAGCAGGAAGGAATTTCTTACCTTGCAGGATCTGAATTACCCTGCCTCATCGTGAATGTTGTGCGCGGAGGGCCCGGTTTGGGCACCATAGGCCCGGCCCAGTCAGACTACTTCCAGGCGACCAAAGGCGGCGGTCATGGCGATTACAGGCTGCTCGTGCTTGCCCCTGCATCGGTGCAGGAAATGGCCGATTTCGTCCCGCTTGGTTTCGACCTTGCCTTTAAATACCGTAACCCGGTTATGATACTTTCTGATGGTATCATAGGACAGATGATGGAGAAAGTTGAGTTGTTTGAGCAACGCCCAAGGAACACTACCTTCGACCAGTCGTGGACCACAACAGGAAAAACTCCCGACCGTGAAAGAAATATCATTACTTCGCTCGACCTTGACCCGGCAAAAATGGAACTGCACAACAGGGATTTACAAGCCAAGTATCAGAAAATGAAAGAAAACGAGGTAAGGTTCGAAGAAATTGAGTGTTCTGATGCCGATTACATCCTGGTGGCTTACGGCTCTTCAGCCAGGATATGCCAGAAAACAGTGAAGCTTGCCCGGCAGAAAGGTATTAAGGCAGGATTGCTCAGGCCCATCACTCTTTTTCCTTTTCCAACAGATATTATTAACAGCTATGCACAAAAGGTTAAAGGATTTTTAACCATTGAATTAAGCATGGGCCAGATGGTAGAAGATGTAAGGCTCGCGGTAAACGGCCTGGTAAAGGTTGAATTTTACGGCCGCTCGGGTGGCGTAATCCCTTCACCCGATGAGGTGCTTAAAGTGCTCGAACAAAAATTCATTGGAGGATAACAAATGGATGTAAAAGATATCATCAGGGATGAAAACCTGGTATACAAGCGTACAAAACTGCTTACCGACAAACCGCTGTCATACTGCCCGGGATGCGGGCATGGTGTGGTACACAGGTTAGTTATGGAAATTATTGAAGAAATGGATATTGTATCCGATACCATAGGCATTGCACCCGTTGGTTGTTCGGTGCTTGCTTACGAATTTATGGATATTGACATGCAGCAGGTTCCGCATGGCAGGGCGCCTGCAACTGCCACGGGGATAAAAAGGTGCTGGCCCGATAAATTTGTATTTACGTACCAGGGCGATGGCGACCTCGCCGCTATCGGAACATCTGAAACTATACATGCATGCAACCGTGGGGAAAACATCACGATTGTTTTTATCAATAACGGAATTTATGGCATGACAGGCGGACAAATGGCCCCTACCACCATTCCCGGTATGAGGTCATCAACCACCCCTTATGGCCGTGATACCTCTCTTATGGGAAACCCTTTGAAAATGACAGACCTTGTGGTACACCTGCCCGGAACTTATTTCGTTTCCCGCCAGGCGGTGCATACTGCCGTAAATGTTCGTAAAGCCAAAAAGGCACTCAGAATGGCCTTCGAAAACCAGAAACTTAAAAAAGGGACATCGTTTGTTGAAATAGTTTCTAATTGTCCTTCGGGATGGAAGATGACACCCGTACAGGCAAACAAATGGCTTGAAGAGAACATGATTCCTTTCTATCCTCTTGGCGATATGAAAGTGAACGGTGAAATAGTTAAACAAGGTTGATAATACATTTTATATAAAGAAAATCAACATGAACGAAGAGATAATAATTGCAGGATTTGGAGGACAGGGTGTATTAAGCATGGGCAAAATACTTGCTTACTCGGGTATTATGCAAAACCTCGAAGTGAGCTGGATGCCTTCTTATGGCCCCGAAATGCGCGGCGGTACGGCCAATGTAACTGTAATACTTAGCGATGACCGCATAAGTTCACCTATCCTGAATGCTTATGACACAGCCATTCTTCTTAACCAGCAATCTATTGATAAATTTGAAAAAACTGTGAAACCCGGAGGATTGTTGCTGTATGATACAAACGGGATAACCAGGCACCCTTCGCGAAAAGATATAGAAATTTACCAGGTTGAAGCTGCCGATGAATCTACCCGTATGGCAAGCGCAAAAACATTCAATATGATTGTTCTCGGGGGTTACCTCAAACTGAAACCTTACCTGGAAATCGAAAATGTTGTGGCTGGCCTGAAAAAATCTTTGCCTGAACGGCATCATAAACTTATTCCGGTAAATGAAGATGCCATAAAAAGAGGAATGGAGATCGTTAAAAAAGCCTGATTGCAATAATCAAACCCTTTTGGCCATTCTTTACAGCAAAATATCTTTGCTGTTCCCGAAAAAATCAGGACATGAAACCCCTCTTTTTCTTTAGGTTGTTGTAGTCAATATAGTAAAGCACCTTCAGAGATATGCTGTTGGCCTGTGTTGCATGCCATGTGTTTTTCAGGTTTTTCCAGTAACCCGGTATCACAGCTTCGCCCGATTCGAGCACCGCGTTTTTCCAGGCTACCGACATTTCAGAGCCGGGAGCGAAAATCCACCTGAAAACCATATCAATATTGAAAGCATTATAATTTTCATCATGATTGACAGTATAATTCAAAGCATCAAGCAATGATCCGTTAGGTTGAAGAAGGTAATAGTTCTTATTATCTGCCCCCGAGCAATAATGGCGCACCCTTAGCTTCAGGCTTGTTTTATTGTTGAAAATATAAGAACCACTTAAAATGTTTTCGTAAGTATTAACATTTCTTTTGGCAAAATATATGGTATCTTCAGTGCTATTTTTATCAACATATCCACGGGCATTGACCTGCCGGTTAATATTCCAGTCATATTCAAGCAATAAACGGGAACCTATCCTCACATTCACACCCGCGCTTCCCCAGAAACCATACTGGTCGTTCTGAATTTTTTCATACCCGCCCCAGTGCAGGTAAAAGCTTACAGGTTTTCTGAAATCTGAATTTACAAAAACATTAAGCCAGTAGTTATACGGATCGTAATAATACCTGCTTTTAACCCTTGTTTCATAATAATCGTAGCGGTTGGACTCAACGCCCGCATTCATTTCAAAAGAATAATTGTTCTTAAACAGCACATAAGTATATATACCTGTTTCGTGACCAAAGACATCAGCCGGGTTGAAAACCCGATAGTATATCCACCATACCTGGGTATGCCATTCCCTGATAATCCAGAATGGTTCAATTACCTGGCGGTTTATCCAGGTATTGGTGTTCATTTCGTTGTTTCGCCGTATGTAACCGAGATCATTGATATTAAATTCGTCTGAATTGACATTTTGGCTGATCCCAAACTGCCAGGTTCCCTTGTTCTTCTCCAGGCCTATCTCTGCATAATAACCATTCTCCTTAGCCGTATCTCCCCTGGAACTGATACCGGCTTTCCCCTTGAAGGCAAACTTTTTGGATTTGTCACGAATCTGAAAATCAGTGGCAATAACATTTGCCATAAAACCATTTTCTGCCATTGCCACGTTTGAATTGATAAGGCTTATGTATGAATTATTCTTTAACAGTTTATCCACCACCGACACATTGTAATTGGTAAAAGGCTGGGTCAGCACTTTGCGTTTATTTCCACTGATGGTATCTTTAATGACTGCATAAGATGGAAGGCTCATGGCATTAAGAAAACCCATGCCCCATCCGCCTGAAGACCTTCCCGACACTTTTGTGGCATTGAGCAGTTGGGTTTCTGCCGGATTGTAATCTATAGCTTCATGCTCCTTAAGGTCATCTTCTGCCTTGTCTGAATATTTCGGCTGTCCGCCAATACGCCTTGAATAAAACAAGCCTGCACGCTGAAAAAGCTCTGTGCCTTCGGTAAAAAACTGCCGTCTTTCATCGTAATAAATTTCATAGGGTGTAAGGTTCAGTTCTTTGTCATCAGATTGTATCTGTCCGAAATCGGGAATAAGCATCACGTCAAGCGTAAAGCTCTCGCTCAACCCATATTTAAGGTCCATGCCTCCTTTATACAAAAATTCCGGTGTAGTTTTATGCTCCTGATATTCAAGATATGTAGCCACATAAGGTGAGAATGAAAGGCGCACTGGCGGATTGATATTCTTAATACCGGTGAGTTGCCCCTGCTGATGGATAAATCCCGTTACTTTACGGTCTACCAGGCTCCATGAATTGTTCGAGTTGTATCTTCTTATATTTCTGAACATGTTAAGTCCCCACACATGTTCGGCTTTTTCAGGAAACCTTATAGCAGCATACGGTATTCGCATTTCAACAACCCACCCGTCTTCTGTAATCCTCGTCTTACTTTCCCAAACAGCATTCCAACTGCTTTCTTCGTTATCATAATCCTTGCGTATGGCTTTCAGATCGGTCTGAACACCTGCCGGTGTAATAAAAAACCCGTAGGCAAGTTGTCCTTCATTATAAGGGTCAATGTAAACACCAAAATAATCTGAGACACCAATTTCATCGCGTTCTGTTAAAAAATTAAAAATGCTGTCGGGAGAAGTATCGTAAAGCATTGCACCAACATAAACAGCATTCTGATCATAAAAAAACCTAACCTCAGATTTCTGTAACGATGGTTGCCCGTTGTTTGGCTCTAATTGAACAAAATCTTTTGCCGGCGCCACCTGTTGATAGAACGTTTCATCAAGAACCGCATCAATAGTAAGCGGCTCTGCAATAAAAAGGGCTTCTGCACTTCTTTTCTGTTGTGCTAACCCAGACGGGATAAAGAAAAAGATTGTAAGTGTTATGAATAGGAGATAGGTAATTCTTATCTTCATAAATAGTTTTAGTATATAACTACGAATGTAAATGATAAATGCTGCATGAAGATAATAAAATACTGAATAATTGGTTTTTAAATGGATAATTTTAAGCTTTTTTTAACAGATAAAAGTGTTTAATACCTTCTGAGACAACCATACTTAAAAAAAATGCTTAACTTTTAAAAAAATTAGAACAGTTCATAACAAAACCGTATCTGCTTAATATGCAACAAAGTATATAAATTATGAAATACATATTTTTTTACCGGTTTATGATTAAAAGCATTTTGCTTTTCACAATCATTTTGGTAAGTGAAAATATATGCGCGCAGCACACAAAAGATTCGGTAAAGGTGAAAAGCCTGTACCGGCCTCCTGTAAGCATACAGCAGGATACACTACCGGTTTCGGATTCTGTTCTTCTGAGAGAGCAATTCATCTATGATTCATTACTAGCCAGACAAGCCTTTATAAGAGATTCTATTGCCGCCAGGGAACAGTTTGTAAGAGACTCCATTGCAAAACGTCAGCGTATCCTCGATTCGTTAAATATGCTCAGGCAGGTCTTACCGCAACTGCTCGATGCCACAATTAAAACCCTTAAGGAAGATATCATTATTAACCAACAAAAAATCTGTATTATCGGAGATTCAACATTATGCAACTATACTTTTAATGTGTTACCATTCAACCTTTCACAGCCATATACCCCCTGGAAAGGTGAGATCAATCTGTCTGATAATCCCGTCAGGATGGAATTTAGCGCCAATAACCAGGTTAAATCATTACAGGCGCCGGGATTAACCTGCACATTTGTTTATGGTAAAAACGGCAAAATTTTAAGAATTAACGAAAAAGCTGTGATATTGAATAAAAGTACCGGTAAATTATACAAAGAACCCTTCGATTCGGTATTTTTCGATGTAAGGGGAAGGGTGGCAAAAATCAAACGTTATATTCATTTTTCGCAGGCAACAGATAGTTACCGTAAAGGCGCTTCACTATTTGTGCACCTTACACAGGTAAAACAATTTGACTATGACAATGACAACCAGGTTACAAAGATGAATGTTGTAAATTTCTGCGACAGATGGAGCGCGGCAACTGAACATAAAGTATGTAATATTATCACCTATTCTTTTAACAAGCAAGGAAATACATATTTCATTACAAGGAAAAACGATCCGGCAAATAACTATTCAGACGGTACATTTACCATTGAATTTGATGCCATGGAAAACCTCAAAAGCCTTTCATTTTTGAATAGTGGTAAATCTGAAAACTGGAAAACCCATGTTGAGGTAAACCAGGACGGCAATGTAAAAAGATACCTTTACGAAATAAACGGGAAAATAAACCAGACATTAGATTTTAATTACTTCCTAAACGATCCTCAGGCCAAATATCCTGTCGAACAAATAAAATGCACTTTTGAAGATGACGGTGTAAGTTATTACCAGCTTAATACCACCACAGGAAAAAGCCGAACACGCGACAGGATGACTGGGGAATGGAGCCCCTGGAGGTAAAAACGAATAACGAAAATACAATTGGCCCAGGGAAACCGCAGAAAAAAATGTTACCAAAAAAACAATTACACCCCTGTCTGATTATAAATATTATCTTCATCATCCTTATTATTGCTTTTTTTTTGTATTTCATCATTTATACCCCAGACTCCGGTTATCCGGTTAAATCAGGTTACACTTCTGTTACCGGCAAAAAGAGCATTAGCACCGGATTGTCTCGCAGCCTTTCGTCGGTAGCAAGACTTGAGTTAAACGAGGCAAAAAAATATAACCCTTATGGTTTACAGGTATTCAGCTTTTTCTTCATTCAGCTCATTCTGAGAATTGTAGCTGTCATTTTTATTCTTAAACCCGTAAGTAAACCCGTACTGTTAACGGTTTTTGATGCTGCAATTACTTTGGTTTTGTTTATTATTTGCTTCAGTCCCTTTATTATTGAAGCATTTGGTTATATTTACCCGGATTTTTCGTTTTTTTGAACCAATAATTCTCTTGTTTCCTGACAAACTGCAAAAAACCTTACAAGATAATTTTCCTAAATAAAAGCTGCCATGAAAAATTTTGAACTTCAAACTATTAACAATCATCCTCAATGGAAACGAATGTATATCATAGGGGCAATAAGCGCCATTATCGGTCTTGGGGGAATAATACTCGATTCGGTTTTCGGCTCAATTCTCGGTACTGATTTAACCTTACTGCCCCATTCAGCCGTTGACCGGTTTATACAATTTAATGAAAATTGCCTGATTGGACTATATTATCTTGATTTTCTTAATCTTATCATACAAATCATTACCATTCCCGCGTATATTGCCTTGTTTGCAGCACACCTGAATACAAGACCGGCAATGGCATCTCTTTCGTTAATTGTATTTCTTATCGGAAGCACTGTTTTTATCTGTGGAAACACTGCTTTGTCAATGTTTGAACTAAGCCATAAATACGTCGCGGCATCAACAGAAGAAGATAAACTTTTGTTATCCGCTGCCGGGGAAGCTTTGCTGGCAAAAGGGGCACATGGCAGCCCGGGAGTGTTCCTTGGATTTTTGCTTCCTACTTTCGGTGCTTTGCTCATGGCATTTACAATGCTACGAGGGAAAGTATTCGGAAAATTTACAGCAATAGCAGGTATATCAGGCAATATACTAATGGTATGCTACCTCATTATGATAGCATTTCTGCCTTCAGCACAAAAACATGCAATGGCTTTTGCAATGCCCGGAGGAATATTGCTCATGCTCTGGATGATTTTGTTCAGCATTAAATTAATTAAACTGGGCCATCCAAAAACGGACTAATAATTCCTTTGACGGGCGCAAAAAAACCGCATTTTACATGTTAATCTCTGATGTAAAAACTCATCTTTTAAAGATCAATGCTCCTGCACCCATAAAAATAGCAAGCCAGATAAGCCCCTTTATCAGAAAGAAAAGGAAACCGATCATTCCAAATCTTTTCAACCAGAGTAATATTTTTTGTTTCATTCGGTAAGTACTTTATAGGTTTTAAAAACACTTTTCATCGGGATTTCGGCTCCGTTCCTTTTAGCTTCGGCTATATCCTCAAAACCCCTGCGGTGCCCTTCAAGAAATTGAGGTGAGTGAGACCACTTTCGGAAATCTTCTTCTGCCTTCCAGTGGCTGATAATTAGGTAATCACCTTCCCGGTCATCAGGCTTCAGCACCTGCATCCTGATGAACCCCGGCATTGTATCCACTTCTTTTGCCCTGGTGGCAAAAAGTTTTTCAAATTTCTCCCTGTAAAAGTCTTTACAGGTTATATAATTGATCGCTACAAACATGTCGTTGTTGGTTTTAAGTGTTTAAAAAATAAAATTAGCAAGGCCGGTATGATACCTGCAATCCCCAAATGTTGGTATTCTTTAATACCCTGCAAAAAAGGATATGAATTACAACCCGCCGGATTGCTTTTTGTTCAGAGAAGTTCGTCGGGATGGTTTCCCGTATCTTTTATCCTGACGCCTTTGTCGGTATGCTGCAAGGTACAGCAAGGAGTATAGAGGTCGTGTTCAAAAAACAGAATATAATTGTTTTCTACCGCTTCGTTCAAAAATGAATTCTTTTCTTCGAAAGAAAGCAATGGGCGGGTATCGTAGCCACATACCCATGCTAATGGTACATGGGCAGAAGTAGGCAATAAATCTGCAACAAAAACCACAGTACGGTTTCCATAGTTGATATATGGCACCGCCAATGCGTTGGTATGTCCGTTATAGAGCCTTATCTTGATGTTTTTTGAAAAGTTGAAATTGTTATCGAAAAATCTTAACTGGCCCGATTCTTTAATGGGCATAATATTCTCGGCGAGATATGAAGCTTTTTCCCTGGGGTTTGGCTTCATGGCCCATTCCCACTGACCATTGCTGCACCAGTAGACAGCATTCGGAAATGTGGTATGAAATATTTTTTTTTCGCTGTCATATTCAGCAGCTCCCCCGCAGTGGTCAAAATGCAGGTGTGTAAGAATTACATCGGTGATATTTTCTTTATCCATACCATACCTGGCAAGGGATGATTCAAGGGTTTCATCACCATTCAGAAAATAATACCCGAAAAACTTTTCATCCTGCTTCCTGCCAATCCCGGTATCAATTAATATTTTACGATCATCCTCCTCTACCAGCATCAAAGTCATTGACAGGTTACACATATTATTCTCATCGGCAGGATATTTTTTTTGCCATATGGATTTGGGTACCACACCAAACATTGCCCCTCCATCGAGCATAAAGTTACCGGTAGGGATTAAGCGAATCTTCATCACATTTTTACCGGCAAAAATAAACAAAAGTCCTTACTTATCGAAATCCTTAAAAACAGGTTCATTTATTTGACAATAACAGCCGGATAAACCCCTGTTGTTTGTAACTTAGTGCCACATTGTATTCATATTTCCTGCTGATTAATGTATTTTCACGGCATAGATTTTTTCAATTATGAAATTTCATTTTATTGCCATCGGAGGTGCTGCCATGCACAATATAGCAATAGCACTGCATAACCAGGGACATGAAGTCACCGGGTCTGATGATGAGATTTTTGAACCATCTAGATCAAGGCTTGCCGCTCATGGGCTACTTCCCGAAAACCCGGGATGGCACCCCGGGAAAATTACCCAAAACATTAATGCCGTGATACTTGGAATGCATGCGAGGATTGATAATCCCGAACTTCTCAAAGCACAGCAATTAAAATTAAAGATTTATTCATTCCCTGAATTTCTTTACGAGCAGACTAAACATAAGAAGCGGATAGTTATTGGCGGTAGTCACGGCAAAACCACCATTACATCAATGATCATGCATGTATTGAAAAACTGCGGGGTAAAGTTTGATTATATGGTAGGTTCGCAGGTACAGGGTTTCGATACCATGGCCGGAATTTCAGAAGAGTCGGAACTTGCAGTTTTTGAAGGAGATGAATACCTTGCCTCACCTGTTGACACCCGGCCGAAATTTCACCTGTACAAACCTCATATTGCAGTAATTAGCGGCATTGCCTGGGACCATATCAATGTTTTTCCTACATTCGGTAATTACTGTTTGCAGTTTAAAACCTTCACCGAAAAAATTGAACAAAACGGGTCGCTTATTTATTTTAGCGAAGATGAAAATATAGCTAAAATTGTAGACCAACTCAGACCCGATATTTTAGCCATACCATATTCAACACACGCTTTCATAACCAAAGAAGGCAAAACTTATCTTAAATACAAAAAAAAGAACATACAGATAGCTGTATTCGGTAAACACAACATGCAAAATATCAGTGCAGCCTTTAAAGTTTGCCTGCAGGCCGGAATCGGGGAAGATGATTTTTTCAAAGCCATAAGTTCGTTCAGGGGTGCAAATAAAAGGCTTCAGCTCCTTGCCGAAAAAGAAAACTGCGCAGTATTTCTTGATTTTGCACACTCCCCTTCAAAGTTAAAAGCAACCATCGAAGCGGTAAAAAGTCAGTTCCCGGCCAGGAAGCTGCTGGCATGCATGGAATTACATACCTTCAGCAGCCTCACAGAAAAATTTCTCGATGAATATAAAAATACAATGCAACAGGCTGATGAAAAAGTTATTTATTATAACCCTGTTACCATTGAACATAAAGGATTAAGCAAATTAACACATGAAAAGATAAAAAACGCTTTCGGAGATAGCGCCATCAGGGTATTTAGTGAAGATAACCTGTTAAAAGAATTTTTATTTAACAATAACTGGACAGGATATACCATTCTGTTGATGAGTTCGGGAAACTTTTCAAATATTGACTTCCGGGAACTTATCAACAAGTTATAGTTACTTTTTTATTATATTTGAGAAGAAAACTAACCTAAGAAAAATGGAAATAAAAGGATCTGCTGTAAAATCTATCGTAGAGTTTATTAAAAAAAATTATCCGGAAAAGTACCAGGAATGGTTCGAAAGCCTGCCGGAACAGTCAAAAAAAATATTTTCAGAACCGGTTTTGCCTTCAAACTGGTACCCTGTTGAAGAAGCGGCTGTGGTTCCGACGCAGCATCTTGCCGACATGTTTTTCAACAGCG
The DNA here is from genome assembly GCA_016936215.1 of Bacteroidales bacterium. Lineage (GTDB taxonomy): Bacteria > Bacteroidota > Bacteroidia > Bacteroidales > UBA10428 > JAFGPL01. The sequence continues at coordinate 1,229 of JAFGPL010000225.1, read as the reverse complement.
ATGCTGAGGCAGGGGCTTGGAAAGCAGGCCGTTTCAGCGCCGAAGTAGCACTAACCGGTATTTATAAATTTTTTGTAATGGCTGCATCCCCGCATTTCATCATCAGCAAAGCAAGTAAGATACTTTCTACTTATTACAGACCCGGCGACCTGCAGGTAGTGCAGAAAGGCGATAAATGGGTAATGCTTCATTTCTCAAATTTTGAGGAGGCTAACAAAGTTGTCGAAAACCGTGTTTGCGGATGGATAGAGCGCGCACTTGAAATATCTGGCGCCAAAGAGGTAAAAGTAAATATCCGGAAATCGGTCACCAAAGGAGATGACTTAACCGAGCTCTATATGACGTGGAACTGAACACAGCATTCAATGGGCATAAACTTAATAAAAGGCTAACAAATCTCTGAATAATTCAGGTTGGTGGAAGAAAATTCAATGCCAAACCTTTTTGTTACAAAATCCATAAGGGTAGGAAAGTATGCAAGAAACTCTTCCTCAATAAATTCATATTCCTCCCTGAAAATTTTGATGGCATTCTTTGTCTTATCTGGCAAAGATGTACGCTTTGACATCTTATCAAGTACAATTTCTATGCCTTCGATAGATTTATACGTATTAAGCCAATTGTTGTTGATAAAAGACGGGACAAACGACTGCACCTCTTCGGGCAGAAGCTTAAAGTTTTTCATCAGAATTGCATGTATTGTATCCACAAAGTGTTCAAGATTGGCATCAGAGTATAGGTTCCATTTCAATGCCAGGTAGTGATCGTACAATATGTCTATGATGATGCCGGAATATTTGCCGTAAACAGATGAAAACCTTGATTTACTGGCCCTCGCAATCCTGCTGGTATCGGTGAACATATCAATATTACGGTGCATAAGAATACCCTTTTTGATATGTTCGGAATAGTTATTGAAATTATGCCCTTTCACATAATCCCCGATAAAATTTCCGACAATCACTTCTTCGTTGCTCCCCGAAAGAAAAAGATGGGCAAGGTAATTCATCAGACACTGTAGTTATGTAAGACCAAAGCATAAAATTAGTTTTACTTTTTGGTTTAAAAAAATATAATTGTCAATTATACAACATACTTACACTTCCAAAACACTGATTAATCACCCGTTATATCTATCATTCGCGTGATACAGGGCGATGTGATTTTTTTAACAATTTTTAACCAGGGTGATAAAAAAATTAAAAGCGCAATCAGCGTAATTATTTTAT
>JAFGPL010000224.1 GCA_016936215.1 Bacteroidales bacterium | reverse complement strand
TCCCGAAAAAGATTTTCTAACTCATACTTCGTAAGAAAATCTAAATCGGGACAGGCTTCTCATCCTGTCGGGTTATGGTAAAAAAAACTGTTACCTATTAAAGCAACAGTTAATTTCTTTTTAACTTACGCTGTCCCGCCAGGATTCGAACCTAGACAGGCAGAACCAAAATCTGCAGTGCTGCCATTACACCACGGGACAATTACCATTTTAAGTGGTGCAAAAATATAAAAAAAAAGGTTTGTTCAAACCTTTTTTTTAAATAAAGTCTTCTAATATTGAGCAGACAATGAATACAAGGTATTTTTCTTATTCAGCAAGACCAAATCCTTCACTTTCTCTTATAAGGGTTTTGTTATAAACTTCCCAGACTCCCACCGAATCGTTTATCCAAAAGTTGGTTACCAGTCTGGACATATTTTCTGATAGATTGATTTTCTTTCCTTTGGGTATACGAAGTATAAGCTCAACCTCTGCAAACCTCCATTTGTTTTCTTCGTCCATTCTGAAATAATGGTCGAATACCAGTACCGAGTCCTTCAGGTGCCATTTATAATCAAGATTTTGAAGTATTTCATCAGCATCAATTGCATTAATATTTCTCATAGATTTTTGAACTACAAGCTCTATATTTTCCTGATCTGTTCCTCTTATTTTAAGCTCCGGAACTCCAAGTATTTTATCCCGGGTTTTATCATAATAAATGTCGTAATCGAATATCGAATATACCGTAATTCCTTCCATTTCATCCTTACTTTCTTTTACCTCAAGATATAGCGTTGACGGGTCTTTGTATTCAATGACCTCAACGTCTGTAGACGAGGCCTGGAATGCAAAAGTATTGCCTTCGGTGAATACAAGGGTAATAAGCACAAAAAGCGCTATTACCCAGATAGTAACTGTAGTTGCCTGAAGAACCCTGTTGCTTCCCCTGACATTGGTCATGAGTTTGATACCCCATATGATAAGGCTGATAACAGGTATTGCAATCAATACAATGATACAAACAATCACGATGGTGAGGGTATTGGGATCACTGAAAAAATTTGTAAGGTCAGGGAGGTAAACCTGTGGCCAGTCAAAACGATGAAACCATTGGTGCCGCGTAAAAGTAAAGGTCACTATGCCTGCCAGGAGCAAGATGCCTGTTATGAGAAAAGCAATACCTATAATGTAAACAAACACTTTTAAGATTGCCAGGATAATGTTGCCAAGGGTTTTAAAAATCTCCTCGACTGCAGTCACTCCCTTTTTAAATCCGTCAGAACTGCCAATATTCTTTACACTGGATTTTACTTTTTGATATTCATCATTAACCGATCGTTTGATATTCTCAACTGTGACCGGCTCACCATGCATTTGCAGTTTCTGGGCTGTGGTACGGGCTTTTGGCACTGCAATCCAAAGGATAAGGTACAACAATACCCCAAAGCCGAAAAGACTGATAAATGGTGGTATGATAACATTGATAAACAGCATCAGGATAAATAGTATTCTTACAATTAGCGGGTCTATATTGAAATAGGCTCCCAGTCCGCCGCAAACACCTCCCAGCACCGAATTGTCGGGGTCGCGGTAAAGTCTCCTGTGATCTTTTCTGTCGGTACCCGGGTCATCCTCTTCTTCATTTGTCTTTTCAGAACCAGGGCTGTTAAATTCAAAATCTTCTATTTTTCCAAGTGTATCAATGGCCTGTTTAACATCAGTTAAAGAAACCACCTGCTTGGTGCCAGAAATTTGTACATTGAGCAATTCTGCCATACGTTGCTCAATATCATCTATTATTTCGTTGCCGGCTTCGCCCTCATTGGAAAAATATTCTCTGAGGGAGTCGGTATACTCTTTTAACAGGGTGTATGCATCTTCATCAATATGAAAATGAATACCTCCTAAACTTATCTGCATTGCTTTCTTCATTTTCTAAATAGATTTTGGGTTACGATTTAGGTTTGAGGTTATTAATTGCATCCACCAGTTCATACCAAGAATTGTCCAGTTCCTTTAAAAAGGCCCTGCCTGTATCGGTAAGAGAGTAATACTTGCGCGGGGGGCCCTGTGTTGACTCTTCCCACCTGTAGCTGAGAAGCCCGGCATTCTTTTGTCTTGTGAGCAGTGGGTAAAGGGTTCCCTCAACAACTATAAGCTTTGCTTCTTTAAGTTTGTTGAGGATATCCGATGCATAGGCATCACCCTCAGAAATTATTGTGAGAATGCAATATTCAAGAATACCCTTTCTCATTTGCGCTTTCGCATTTTCTGCATTCATAATGTAAAATTTAAATATTCAACGAAATAGGATAACGGCACGCTTATTTTTTTGGTCTTTTTTTACCGCTGAAACTGTTTTTCACACTTTCAAACTCTTCTTTAATGAAATTGCCGATGTTTGAAACATTCACCGGGTCGCCCCTCATTTCAAGTTTTTGCGCGGTAGTAACAGCGTCGGGTATTATAATCCATAAAACTATATAAATAAGAAGCCCTGCACCGCCAAATGGGGTTAGTATCACGATGATTATCCTGAAAATAACCGGATCGATATTAAAATATGCCCCGAGGCCTGCGCAAACACCGCCTAGTACCCGGTTATCGGGGTCGCGGTAAATTCTTTTGTGACCGCGTGACCGGGCAGTGTATTGTGTACTTCTGCTGTCCCCGTTTCCGGGTTCAATAAAATCATCAGGATTACCCATTGTTTTTATTATTGCCTCAATGTCTGTTACAGAAACTACTTTTTTTGCACCATTATGCCGTTCGTTAAGAAGTTCCGCTATTCGGGATTCGATATCCGCCATTATCTCTTTCGATTCGCCCTGTCCGGAAAAATGGCTTTCTATCCGGTTGAGATAATCTTCCAGTATATTGTAGGCATCATCATCAATATTAAACAGAATGCCGCTAAGATTTACTGAAACTGTTTTTTTCATGGTTCAGATTTTTTTGAATTAATATTTTTTCGTACCGTAGGGATAAGTGTCAATACTGATAAACCAATAGGTTAAATTGTTTGCCTTCGAAATATCAACCATTAAAGTATCCATCATCTTTACCTGGGTTTTGATGTTATTGCTTTCGGGCTGGCTAACAGTATATGCAGGTTTCTTCTCACTTGCCGGGGTGTAGGCCGGACCTGAAGTATATTTCTGCATTACTGGTAAAACAAATACTGCAAGGATGAGGGCAAAAATTGTTAATATATACTTTGAACAATTCAATTTTCAGATATATTTTATTTCATAAGGTATTTTTCAATACAAAGATATAAAAATTTATTACTACTATGCAATACATAGTAGTAATAAATTTAAATTATTGTTTTAAATTCCATTAAACCTGATATTTACAAATTGAAAATTTTTAAAAGAATGTTTGTAGCAGGATTATTAAGGAAAATGAGGACGGTTTTTACAAATCCGGTAACATATTTTTTACGATTTGGAAATGAGGAGATATGCCTGAACGAGCTTTTGGGCAGGAAAATTGGTTTAAGTTATACCGGTGTTATAAACTGCATCAAATGCGGGAGGGAAACAAAGAATTCTTTTGCACAGGGTTATTGTTATAAATGCTTTATTTCGGCCCCTGAAACAGAAGCGTGTGTCTTAAGGCCTGAATTGTGCCGGGCGCATGAGGGCATTGCAAGGGATATGGAATATGCCCGTGAAAATTGTCTTATTGAGCATATTGTATATCTTGCGCAATCACCTGAACTGAAGGTAGGTGTTACCAGGCATACGCAAATTCCAACACGCTGGATTGACCAGGGGGCAGAGCGTGCTATTGTTGTGGCAAAGACTCCCAACAGGTATTTGGCTGGGATGCTCGAAGTGGCATTGAAAGATATTTTCAGCGATAAAACCAACTGGAGAAACATGCTTACGGGAAATGCAGACAATACCCTTGACCTTCAGGCAGAGAAATGGAAATCGGAAGGTTTACTGCCCTATGACTTTGCCAGATATTTTCACCCCGACGACGAGATAATAACCATTAATTTTCCGGTGTTGCATTATCCTGCCAAAGTGAAAAGTGTTGACCTTGACAAAAATAGAAGAATAGAAGGAAGGCTTATCGGTATTAAAGGCCAATATTTGATTTTTGAAGACGGGGAGGTAATAAATATCAGAAAATATGGTGGTTATAATGTCATTCCCGAGATATTGTAATACTAATAACGTTCAAGCCACCGGTACCTGCGTGTGGTATCGCCGAATTTTGCAGCAAGTGTAATCTCATGCGAACCTTTTGAAAATCTCGAGATACCATTGAAACCATAATCAAAGGAATAGGCAAAATACATATTGTTAAATTTCATTCCGAGCATTATAATTGCATCACCGGAAGTCCTGCCTGAAAATCCAAACCAATATTCCCTGTTAAAAATAAATTTTAGCGAAATATCTGATAAAGTCTGAAATCTTTCATTGGTCCTGAGTATAAACGCGGGTTCATATTCCCATTTTGGTTTTCGGGCGAATCTTTGGCGGAACGAACCAATGAGGTAGTAATGTCTTCTCAGCCTTATATCTTCTGCTTCGGAAAATACAACATTCGAACTAAGTTTAAAAGATGACTGAAAGAGTTGCGCAACCGAAAATCCAAGGTGATATTTCTGGGTCATGTAGTTCATGCCGAATGTAGCATCGGGAATAATGGTCCCTTTACCAATAAGGGCATTTAGCCTGTCGTCAGGGTCTTTTAGAATGGCATGTTCCCTGCTTATTTTAAACTGGTAAATTGAGCCAGTAAGCCCAAAAGAGAGTTGTGAATTTTGAATGAAGATATGGTAGGCGTAAGTAAGTTGTAATCCGGTTCTGTGTATGGCTGCATTATTATCATTGTAAAGGTTTAACCCGAGGCCAACCCGTCCTTTTGACCCTCCTTTAAATATACTGCTGCCGAATAATCCGGATTTGATATTGAACCTGCTTTTGAGAATTCTTGTCTGTGCACTGAAGGAGTATGTTTCTGGTGTATTTGACACAAAACCCACCCACTCTTTCCGTGCAGAAAGATCGAGTGATGTTCTTCCGTCTACCCCTGCCACCGAGGGATTAATCAGAAATTCATTCATGATATACTGGCTGTACCTGGGCAATTGCTGTGCCAGCAAACCTGAATGGAATGCAAGACAGAAGAGAATATTTATGATCAATAATGCCTTCATGTGGGTTAACTACAGGCAAGTATAAGCTAAATATTCTTTATCGGCCACAAATTCAATTATTTTTAATAAACAACATATAGTACGTATCTGCTTTACTAAATGTTATATTTCTTTAAAACAAACTAAAATATGGGTTACAAATGCGGACAACCTTAAAGAAGTTTCACCTGATAATGGTTATAGTTCCTTTTATGGGATCGCTGTTGTTATCCTGGTCGAGATATATCATGAAATAATATGAATCAACAGGCAATTCTTTATCAGTATTGTCTTTCCCGTTCCAGATAGCGTTACCGTCGTTAAAACTTTTATTGATATCACCGGTAAATACAAGTTTTCCCCACCTGTTATAAATCAAAACTTTCGCGTTGGGGTATATTTCGTAAAACTTATGGCTGACATGGTAATTATCAACATAGGTTACATCCCAGTAATCATTTGCCCTGTCGTTATTTCCCGGTGTGAATGCGGTTGGTATATCGAGGCAGTAGTTATTATTACTTGTCATTTTTATGGATGTATCTGCAGTGCAATTGTTGGCATCGGTAATGGTTACATAGTACCAGTCAGGTTTAATGCCTGACAGAATCGGGCCGGTTATGTCGGGATATCCCTGCCACGAATAACTGTATTCGGGTGTTCCACCCCTGCCGCTGATGGAGATTTCTCCATCGCCCCAATCGGGACAGTATGCTTTCTTTATATTTTCAATGACTATATCCAGTAATTCGGGTTCTGTAATTGTTACAACCGTGTCGGAATAGCAATTTTTAATATCATATATCCTAACCTCATAAGTTCCTGCTGCAAGGTCTTTAACCGATGCGCCTGATAATGTATTGCCCTGCCACATATAAGTATAATTATCGTTACCGCCGGTAGCTGTAAGTGTTATTTCACCGTCTGAATACCCAAAGCAGCTTACATTTTGTATGTCAGGTTGAAGCCTTATTATTTCCGGCTCTGTAAGGTCAAAGGAGATATCATCTTTACAGCGGTTGTTATCCGTCACCACAACCGAGTAAGTCCCGGCCCGGGCATTGTTTAGTGTTTTTGTATCATCACCGGTATTCCAAAGATAAGTATAAGGAGGATCGCCGCGCAGAACTTTCACTTCAAGAATACCGTCATCTCCTCTATAGCAGGTAACAGGCCGGTTGACACCCACTTCGAGAATAAGCGTTGAATCCTGCGCTATTACTGCAGAATCGGTAACCGAACATAAATTCATATCGGTCACTGTTATACTGTAAGTCCCCAACTGCAAATTATATATACTATCGGTAACCGAACCGGTATTCCATAAATAATTAAGTGCACCCGTTCCACCATTTGCATCTGCCTTGATACTTCCTAATACTTCACCTGCGCAGTCAATATTTTTGGGTATGAGCGAAAGCGATATTGCCGCTGGCGCAACAAGGGTATCCGTCCAATAAACTCTACACCCGTTGGTGTCTGAAACTGTGAGGTTATAAATACCTGCCGGCAGGTTATCTAAAAGTCCTGTGGTGTAAGCAGCAGGATTCCCGTTAACAAGCCATTCGAACCGGTGACTGCCCATCCCTCCGCTTGTATAGATGTCAATCGCTCCGTTCATACTGTTTGCACAAGAGATACCATAGCTATTGTAATCCTTCACGAATGAAGAATCAATTTTTAGCCTTGTTGGTTCGGTGAGCGAGAAGGTATCACTTTTTACACAACCTGTCCCGTCGGTTACCGTAACAGAATATTTCCCGGTTTTCAGGTCACTTAAGTCTTCAGTATCACTGCCATTGCACCAGGAGAATGTATACGGGTTTTCAATAATGTCACCACCGCTGACCGAAAGATTGATATAGCCATTTGAATCGCCATGGCACCTCAGATTGTTTAAACCGTCAGGGGCGAGCGGAATATCCGGGCTGATCGTTATTTCATCCGGCTCTGTAAGTTCAAATGTATCGGTTAAGGAGCATCCAAACGTATCGGTAATTAAAACGGAATAAACACCGGCGCTGAGATATGACTGGTCGCGGCTGTTCGCTGCCACCGGCCCTTCACCTTCTAAAACCTGCCATTGAAAATCGTAAGGCAGATAGTAATGTCCGCCGGTAACAGTATTCAGCGTGATGCTCCCGTCCTTCATTCCGTTACAACTGATGTTATACCTGTTATGGAAGTCTGATAACGTGTAATCATCAATCTTCACCGGGTCGGGTTCGTTTAGGATGAGGCTGCTGATAGCTGTACAACTGTTGATATCTGTGTAGTTAAGTTCATATTCGCCAGCCTTCAGGTTGCTGAAAACATAGCTCAGGTTATTTCCCGAAAAAGTTGTATCAATTTCCACACCTGTGAAGGTAATGTCAACAAAATCCAGGGAGGGGTTCCACAGGGTTATTTTGCCGTTAGATTCACCATTGCAACTGATATGATACTGCCTTTCATCCAACGGCCTGTAATCATAATATTTAGGGTCCATATATACATAAACGGTTGTTGGCTCGCTTATCGGTTTCTTGGCAGTAACCACGCATCCGTTTGTATCTGTTACAGTAAGGTTATACGTACCATCTCTTATATTATAGATAGTATCTGTATAAAATAAACCCATTGGGGTTGACCAGAATGGAGTATATCCCGCCATTCCCCCTGATATTTCAGTTGCAACTGTTCCATCATTGTTATTACAGGTTAGTGTATCAACAATTTCAATAGTTGCAACCAGTTTATCCGGCTGGGTTAAGGTGAAAGTATCCCTGTCAAGGCAATTAAGTTTGTCATTTATAACCACGTGATATTGTCCTGCCGCAAGGTTTTCTATATCTTTCGTGGTTGCTGAGTTGCTCCACTGGTAAGTGAGATCATCTAAACCATAACCAGGGAATGCCATGATACCACCTACCGGCATCAGGCTGATGGAACCGTTTAAATCACCAAAACACCTGATATTGTGAGGTATGAGGGGGGAACGGGCTTTATAGGTTGAAATTGTATCAACCTGGATAATTAACCCGGGGGCTACCCAAACATAAGCTGTATCAATAATGCCAGGGCATTTTTCAGTGTTGTTTGCTCCGCGCAGGTAGGGGTAAACAACAAAATCAACGCGTTGCGCAACAGAAGTATTGTTGACAATAGAATCAATTATTGCATCGTAAGGTGCGAGGTTAAAGGTATCCTGTCCATAGTAGACCTCAACACCGGGGATGTTAAAAATTGGTTCATACCTGAACCTGACAGGGTGCTTGGTAATACTCACCGTGGATAACCCGATATTTGAGCTGAACCCTGTACAAATGGTATCAATCAAAGGTGACAGGGTTACTTTAGGGGTGGGTTCCACCCATACCACGGCATGTTTTTCAATTCCCGGGCAACGAATGTTTCCAGTGTTATCTGTGGAATATGAAGTGATGGTGATAACCACCCTTTGAGCGGTGTCTGTCAGGTTGATAAACTGTTCGATGATGCTGTCATTTTTAAACAAACCCCATTGCATGTCAGTATTAAAAGGCGCCAGCGACCCGATATGGTCGGCCCGGATGATATATCTAAACCTGATGGGGTGCGTTGGTGCAACAGGAGTTGAAATCCTGATCCCGGATTCTGTTTCATTACAGATTGTGTCGAGTTCGGGATTGATGGTGAACCTGAGCGTGGGTTCGAGCCATATAATAGCTGTGTCGCTAATTCCCGGACACTTTTGATTGTTAAGCACATCAACCAGCCAGGGCGTGATGATGTATAAAATCCTCTGCGCGGTATCGCTGCTGTTTGTTAAAGTCTGATCTATGACATCGGTGGTCAGTAAACGGGGTTCATTAAAGTTTCCGCTTACAACTACAGGATTGTCAGGAATTACTTCAACATTAAATTCTATTTTGTTGGTCGGACGGGTTACTGTTGTAAGTCTTATGTATGTAGCGGTTTCGTTGCAGATTGTGTCTTCCTGTGGTATTACCACAACCTTTGCAGTGGGTTCAACATAAACTGTAATGATTGTTTCAATACCCGGGCATCTCTGTTCTCCTTTATCATTCAGGGTAAACGGTGTAATAAAATATCTTATGCGTTGGGCAGTATCGCTGCTGTTGATCAATTGCTGGCTGAGAACACTGTCAACCGTGTAAACCGATTCATTGCTGTATCCTGATAGGCTTGAGGGATTATCAGGGATTGCCAGTATGTTGAAACTTACCCCGATGGTTGCAACGGTTGGAGAGGTAAATTGTACATTTACAAAGTCGTAATTACAGATTGTATCCTGTGCCGGTGTTGCATAAATCCTGGCGCTGGGTTCTACCCAAACAATTACAGTATCGGCAACCCCCGGGCACTTCTGGCTGTTGTTATTGTCAAGCGTTACGGGAGTGAAGACATAAATAATTCGCTGAAACGAATTGCTGATATTGATCAGCGAATCGTTTATGGTTGAGCTTACCGGCAGATTGCTGCCGCTGTATCCTTCAAAAACAAACAAGCTATCCGGATGATCTGGAATGGCCACATAGTTGAACCTGATTTCCCGTGTAGGAACCGTAGGTGATGTAAATGAAATATTAATTCTTTCCCGGTTGCAGATAGTATCGAATGAAGGGGTGGCAGAGATTTTTGGTGTCGGTTCTACCCATACTTCAACGGTGTCTGGTATACCGGCACATTTTTCTGTTTCAAAGCCCGGTATTCGTGAATAAGGGGTAACC
>JAFGPL010000223.1 GCA_016936215.1 Bacteroidales bacterium | reverse complement strand
CCCCAAATTTCAAAAATTAAATCAAAATCTGTATTTCTATCCCAATTGCCATTATTTCTTATACAATCTCCATTCACATAACCACCAATCTCAACCCCATCAGCAAAAGCATAATTTTCACCAATTTCTGACTCTTCAAAATAAAAACAATAATAAGTTGATGCCTGTAATTCATAACTACTCATAGAAATATATCTCATTTCACCTTCATGCAACAATGAATTCCCATCATATTCTCCAGTGCTTAGAACACTTCCTGTCGGAAAATATGTACTGCTATTTGCTTCATAAAGATAAAAGGTTAAAGTACCAGGCCATCCATCTCTCCACATCTGTAATCCGATAGAATCTATGATAAAATTGGTATTTTCCCCAACATCGCCTATTAAAAAGGTCTGTCCTATTATCCAGTCTTCCGTTCCTATATACGTATTTTTAGTGTCGTCATAATATTCATATTTTGTTGGCTCACTACAACAAGGTGGTTCTTGTTCAACTGTAACTGTAACATACCATGTTTGTTGGGTTACATCATCTTCTGCTGTAACTTGATACTCAACTGGTGAACTCGAAAAATCTACTGCCACATTAGATACTGGTTCGATTGTTGCACCATTCGATACTACAATTGTAGGGGTAAGCGATGTTAAATTTGTACCATATTCAACTTCAATTGCAACAGTATGATTTGTTGAATTTATATTCGCTGCTCCGGTTTGCTGGGGTAATGTGAAAGATATAATATCTGTTTCATTTGGAGGAATATCTTTACCCTTAAAACAACTTGAATCCATCATAGCTCCGTCTTTATAAGCATAATAGTATGCTCTAAATCCAGAGCCTTCCAAAGAAGCGTCACTTATGAAATTCATATAGATATCATTAGTTGTAACAGAAACATCAAATGGAATAGTATAATCTATACCCCATAAAGATTCTACCAGATTACCACCTGAATTTGTTTCTTTTATATCTATATAATCAGCCTTTTCACAACCTTCTGTCATATAACTAACAAAATGTAATACGATACTATCCGCATCTGTTACCTCAATATTAAAAACACAATTATCATTTGAGGGATAATCTACTATTGAGTCATAGTAGATTATATAACCACATTCGTTAGTAAGGTTATAAGGACAATTATCAGGTAATTCATGAATATCCCATCCAGTTAGGTCAACTTTAGTGTAAGGGACAGGAATTGTATCTTCACTACCCCAAGTCTGATTATTTCCTTGTGGAACTGAACCAACTGTGTCGGGCATGAAAATACAAAAATTATCAAAATCTATGTATTCATCTCTCCATGTCCTATGAGTACATGAATCAGCGCCGCCAAAGAATGTATGTGCAACATATCTTTCAATGCCGTCTACTGTATTTTGCCTAAGTCGAAAATCAGTTTTCCCAAGAGCTTTTTTGCCGTTGATAAATATTTCATAAATACCATCATACGTACTTACTGAACTATTAATAACTACTCTAAAAGCTATATTATACCAAACATCTTTACGAAAATAAAATCCATCTACAATATGAGATTCCCCCCATTCAAGATACATATCAGGATAATATATATAAGATTGTAACCCACCACGGCCAGTCCACATACAAGTCATTGCCCATCCATAATTTGAACCATATTCGACAACTGGCAAGTCAAAATTACTATATCCACCTTCAAATGCACCAGGCAACTTACCTCCTTCAGCAAATTCAAATCCTTCTTTGAATTTCATATCATAAGAAAAATACATCTCGGATAAATCTTCTCCAAATTCAGGATACCAGGCAAAACCCGACCTTGAAGATAAAGATGCTTTTGAAAATAATCCACGTAATGATTTATCTGTTAAACCAACTATTTCAGCATAATCTGTATAACTTGGCTGTCTATATTCTATATCATCAATTATACCATAGCTCATATTCATAGACGCTGAACCAAACTGGAAATCATCATAACAATCTGCTTTGTAATAATATCCGGTTTCGTTGTTGTCGAAATTGAAATATTTTAAAATAGTATCATTGTATTGGGAAAATCCACAAACAGGCAAAAAAGCCAATATGATAAGAAGACACCATATCTTTCTTGCTGCTTCACGATTTAAACTAAAAATTTTCTTTTCCATAGCGATAGGATTTAATTGTTATTTAGGTACTAAAACTTAATCTTACCAAAAACTTCTTTAATTAGTGCTTGAATATTTTTGGATATGACGATGAAATGTATGAAAAAAAGAAACTCAAGTCAATAGTAGCATCGAAAAAAATTCTTGAATTTCAGGATTTACCTTTCAAATAAAGAATTTAGTTATAATGCTAATTATTACAAAACATAAAAATTTATTCATTTTTAATAAAAAAACATTTCACTGAATTATCCAATCCATCTATTTCCTATATTTATAATCACATTTATCAATGTTTTTAAAACCAAACCTTAAATATCGGCGATATGAAAAAGTTCTCAGTCACCTTCAAAAGTATTCTGTTTATTTGTGCAGTTCTGATAACCATTACCGGTTGTAAGAAGAAAGAAAAAAGAGACCTCGTTTACAGCGAAGAAGTTGCCAAACTGGTGAGTTATGTTACTTCAGGGACCATCAGCAGCACAGACGAGATAAAGGTTGAATTCAACGACCCTGTGGTAGAAGAGGATGCATTGAACAAACCGCTCGATGGAAAAGTATTCTCATTTACACCGTCTGTTAAAGGCAATGCCTATTGGAAAAACATGTACACCCTTGTCTTTCAGCCTGAAAAAGAGCTCCCCTCGCGAAAAGATATCTATGGCAAGGTAAACCTGGAGCTTTTGTCGGATGATTTCAAAGAACGCAAGCTCGGCAGCATCGAATTCAGGATTTTCATTACCGGCCGTGAGATAAGCTCTTTCAAAGCCGACCTTATCCTCAAAGACCGCAATAACCCCAAAATACTTCGATACGGAGGAACAGTTGCCTTTTCGGAACAGACAGATATTGAACAGCTCGAATCGGCTGCAACCCTTAAACAGGGATCAAAATCCGTTAAAATAACCTGGAAAGAAGTGAGCGATAAAAGAACATTTGAATTTCTGAGCGATGATATTGAGCGCGGGGATAAAACCAGGAATTTCACATTTTTAATTGAAAAAGGAAAACTCAACCTGCCGGAAGATTTTGAACGCGACTTTGAAGTCACCCCCTTGCAGGAGATGAAAATTACCGGTATTGTAAAGGAAGAGGAGGGCAAAAGCCCCCGGTTGCGCGTAGAGTTTTCCGATGAAATTGACATCAGCCAGGATATCAGCGGTTTTATCTCCATTGATCCGCAAATAACAACCAATATTAGTAAATTCGGTAGTTCTGTGGTGATTGACGGCGATTTCAGGTTTGGAAGCCAATACACCCTTACGGTTGCCGAAGGAATCACCAGCCGCTGGGGTACCAAAACCAGGAAAAAAGAAACCCGTACCGTTAAATTTTCTGACATTCCGCCGCAAATTGAATTTGTAAGCGACGGATTTATTTTGCCAACCTCTAACCAGCAGAAACTTCAGTTTTACACCACCAACCTGAGGCGTGTGCACCTTGAGGTTAAAAAAGTCTACAACCGTAACTTGCGCGATTTTCTACGAAACGAGCAGGTGAGCAGCCTTAAAAACAGGCATAATGAGTTTTCAAACTCATACACTGGCAATATTGGGGTCATCGTCTTAAACCAAACGCTTGAAGTGGGTGAAGAAAAAAACAAATGGCTGCTCCACGAAATTGACCTTAAGAATATTGTAAAAGACGATGAAAACGGCTTGTACCTGGTAAGGCTGAATTTCAATCCCCGCGACCTGCTCGTGGATGTTAACAAAGACAAATATGAATATATACAGGAATTTGGCCAAATTTACAAACCTTTGATTATATCAGATATCGGGCTTACCGTTAAAAACAGCAAAAACAACTATACCGTTTATGCTACCGATATCAGGACTGCCCAGCCTATAAGCGGGGTATATGTAGAACTCTATCCATACTGGGATGACGATGTTATCGCCTCCGGCACTACCAACAGCAAAGGTATGGTTGAGCTTTCCAAAGGCGACTATTATTCGGTAGAATACGTAATCGCTACCAAAGGAGGGCAAACCAGCGTGATGAAACTCGATGAAATGGAGTGGAACACCTCAGGGTTTGATGTCAGCGGGGTGGAAACATCTTACGATGGTATCCGCGCATATATCTACACCGAAAGAGGCGTTTACAGACCGGGCGATGAGATCAACCTCTCGGTAATAGCGCGCAACGAGAACAATACATTCCCCGATCGCCACCCGGTACAAATCAGGCTCTTTAACCCTGAAGGGCAGATGATTTACGAAACCACAAATTCAGACGGAAGGGATGGTTTCTATTCTTTCAGGCTCAAAACCGAAGAAAGCGCCCCGACAGGAAATTGGGAAGTAACAGTTGATGTGGGCAGCAGGACTTTTTATCATGTGCTGAAAATAGAAACTGTTGTACCCTACAAGCTCAAAGTAGAAGTAGAATCTAAATCTGAGAAGATTAAATATAATGACCAGTACCTTGAGTTCGATATCAACAGCAGGTACCTATTTGGCACTCCGGCAGCCGGTTTAAGCGCCGAAGCTGAAATTGAAATCCTTGAGACAGATAAAACCTTCGCGAAATATGAAGATTTTTCGTTCAGGAATCAATATACGGAATTCAACCATATAAAAACAAGCATCTTTCAGGGCAGGCTTGACACTGCTGGCAAAGCGCATGTAAAATGGCCGCTCCCTTCTTTCGACAATGTGCCTTCTGCGCTCATAGCCAGGTTATCGGTTTCGGTGCTGGAAAAAGGGGGCAGGCCAAACCAGAACTGGAAATCAATGCCCGTTGACCCTTACCGCTATTATGTTGGCATGAAGCTTCCGGGCAAAGGATATTCATACGTAAGAACCGGTGACGAGATCAGGGTGCCGGTTATCCTGCTCGACACAGAAGGGACCCCAGTGCCCGGAAAAGAGCTCACCTACCGTATTTATAAAAACACCTCTTACTGGTGGTACCAGTATGAAAGCAGAAACAGGTTCAGGATAAGGTTTAAAACAGACAGGAGCACCATTTTGGTAAAAGAAGGCAAACTCACTTCAAAAGACAAGGTGTTTTTCCTTACTTATAAACCCGATGAAAGAGGTGAATACCTCATCGAAGTGCAGGAAGGCGGGTATGAAGGGCATAAAGCAAGCATATTCCTGAACGCCTATCCGTGGGGCTATCTTCCCGAAGGCGACCAGGATGCAGGCACCCTGCTGCTCAGGTCGAACAAAAGCAAATACTTCGTCGGAGAAGAGGCCATCATCAATTTTCCTGCACCTGACAAAGGCGCTGTGCTGCTTTCGATTGAACGTGGCACCGAAATCCTTAAGTCAGAATGGATACAACCCGAAGTAACAGACAATGAAGTAAATATACGCATACCTATTACTGGGGAAATGGCACCTAATTCTTATGTATCTATTGCTGTTATTCAACCTCATGAACAAACAGTCAACGACAGGCCTATACGTATGTTTGGTATCCTGCCGCTCAGTGTAGAAGACCCTGACACGAGACAGACCATTGCCATTGAAATGCCCGATGAGCTAAAACCTGAACAGTCTTTTGAAGTGAAGATTAAAACCATGGACAGAAAACCCACCCAATTCACCATTGCAGTGGTAGACGAGGGACTGTTGGATATCACCAATTTCAGGACCCCTGATCCGTGGAAAGAATTTTTCAAAAAACTTCGCCTGCAGGTTCGTTCATTCGACCTGTTCAACCATATTATCGGCGCCAATAAGGGCGATGTCTTTAAAGTGTTTTCTGTGGGCGGGGATATGGATTACCGTGAATCGCAGCTCTCGCCCGAAAGGGGAAGGCGCAGGTTCAAACCGGTTTCGATGTTCAAAGGCCCCATCATGACAGATGGCAACGGCGAAGCCTTGGTAAAATTCGATATGCCCAACTATGTTGGTTCTGTGCGTGTAATGGTAATCGGCGCCAGAAAAAACACCTATGCTTCTGCTGAAAAAACAGTGCCGGTAAAAACCGACCTGATGATACAGACATCACTGCCACGGGCCTTAAAACCAGGCGACAAATTCGATATTCCGGTTACAGTGTTTGCCATGAAAGATAACATCGGCAAAGTAGAAGTATCGGTTACAACAGAAGGACCGGTTATGGTTACCGGTTCAAAATCACAGACGTTGACTTTCACCAAAAATGGTGAAAAAGACTGCTACTTCACCCTGGCAGCTAAAATGGAGACCGGCCAGACAAAAGTCACTGTTAAGGCAAAATCGGCAACCTATACTGCAAGGGACGAGGCAGATATCATGATCAGCCCGGCTTCGCCACGCATTTATGATGCACAGGAAAAACTTGTCAATGCTGGTGAAAAGGTTTTATTTACTATCCCGGATAAAGGGATAAAGGGGACCAACAGGGCAAAAATTACCCTGAACCTTTTCCCAAACATGGAGTTTTCGCACAGGCTGGAATGGCTTATTCATTACCCATACGGGTGCATTGAACAAACAACTTCTGCAGTCTTTCCTCAGCTCTATCTTAAGGAATTTATGGCCGCTTCGGAAAGTAAGCAGAACGAGATTGACAAAAACATCAATACAGGTATTGACAGGTTAAAAAGGTTCCAGACCTCTTCGGGAGGCTTCAGCTACTGGCCGGGACAATACGAAACAACAGAATGGGGTACCAATTATGCCGGTCATTTTATGGTTGAGGCTAAGAAACGAGGCTACTATGTTCCCGACGGACTTTACAGCAATGCTATCAATTATATGAAAAGACAGGCCCGTAACCACAGCGGGGATATCATGGAAAGGGTAAACCGTGCCTATGTGCTGGCCATTGCCGGTGAATCGGTGATGAGCGAACTGAACGTGATTAAAGAAAATGAGTTGAAAAACCTCAACAACACACAAAAATGGATGCTGGCTGCGGCTTATAAACTTGCAGGCGTTAAGTCCACTGCTGAAAACCTGATTAAGAACACAGAGAAAAAAGCCGATGAATATTATGAATTCGGTGGATGTTACGGATCTACCTACCGGGATTATGCCATTATACTGCATACCCTTGTTGTGATGGAAAACATGCAGGAGGCAGAACTGGTGGCCAAAGAGGTAGCGCGGACATTAAGTTCACAATACTGGTATTCTACTCAAACAGTGGGTTACATGCTGCTTTCGCTTGGCAAATATTTTGAAGGTGCAAATATTTCAGGCACAGTTAACCCGAATTTTGTCGGATATGTAAAACTACCCGGTGGTAAACAGGTTGATTTTGACATTAAAAACAAATATGAGCTCGTTTTGAAAGAAGGATTTGGAGAAAATATAGAACTGTTCCTCGACAGCAGGTCTTCTATTACCAAGGCCTATGCAACTTTATCCTGGGACGGCGTGCCACTGAAGGATGAAACAGCAGATGAAAGCAAGAACATTTCAGTTTCGGCAGAATGGCTTGATGAAAACGGCAACACCATCAATCCGGCACAGTTGAAACAGGGTACAACCATCTGGGGCCATTTTACCGTTGAAAACCAAACAAGTGTTCCCCTTATCGAAGAGGTTGCGCTGGTACAGATTCTGCCTACCGGTTGGGAAATTGAAAATACAAGGCTGAGTGAGGAGAGTATGCCCGAATGGATGAGCGGGCTCAACCTCAACCGCGAACAGTACCTTGATATCCGTGACGACCGTATTATGTGGTTTTTCGACCTGGAACAGGAATCGTGTGACTTTGTGGTGAAGATAAATACTGTTACAAGCGGTGAATATTACCTGCCCGCTACACTTGTAGAAGCAATGTACAATAACGATTACAAAGCAACACTTGCAGGAAGGAAGGTAGTGGTGAGTTCAAGGTAGTAATTGATTAATATTAAAAGAAAAAACCGCTAAGACGCCAAGACGCTAAGAAAAATGTCATTCTTATATTTTGCGCCTTCGCGCCTTCGCGGTAAACCAAAAAGGATTATCTCTTCACCCTTGCATTGCCTTTGTTGCAAAAAAGTGCGGAAAGCAGGAAAAGAAAAAACCGCTATGACGCCAGGGCGCTAAGAAAAATG
>JAFGPL010000222.1 GCA_016936215.1 Bacteroidales bacterium | reverse complement strand
TGAAACTGTTTTCCCGGGAACAAATTTAACCATGAAATTTAAAATCTCCGCTATTTAAAACTGCGACAGGTAAGGAGTTCTGAAATTCATCTATCAAATCCTCCTTTAAAAGAGAATTCACAACTTTCGCGCCCCCGTCAACAAAGATGTCCCTGCCCCTTTTAGCTTTAAGCATCCTGATAAGACCAGGAATACTGCCATTGAAAAATCTAATATTCCCTGAAGAAGGCAGTGTTTTTCGGGTAATAATGTAAGTTTCTTTGTCGTGGTGGGGGAATACCGGCACCTGGGTCATCACCCAATCATATGTTTTCCTGCCCATGATAACAGTACCTGTTGTTTCATAAAATTCTGCGTACCCATAGTCTTCCCCTTCCACCTGAACAGCAGAAAGAAAGGACAAATCGTCATCGGGTCCGGCAATATACCCGTCAAGGCTCATGGCAATGTAAACAATGACATGGCGTCTGTTTTGCATTTTATAATCGTTTTTTTCAAATGAGATTCTTTTACCAAAAAAGGTATCAGACATTTATAAAACCACCAGTTTTACAACTGAATATAATGATCCTGAACGGATAATGACCGTGTATATTCCCACTTGTTCAGGGGCTGCAAAACCAAAGTTGCTGCGTAAAATCTTTTTTTCAGAAAGAAATTCACCATTTGCTTTTAAGATTGTAAGATAAAATTTATCACTGTCCTGGTCATCATTAATTGAAACTTTGCCTTTTGCAAATACAGGGTTTGGATATACTCTTATCCCGCCATCGGATATTCTCTTTTTCAAACCCGTTGTCAACCTGCTAGTATCGGTTTGATAAATGCGTTCATCAAGCAGTTGTACCATAAAAATATTACCATTTGATTTTTCGGCAAAGTACTGGATATTGCGGTTGTTATATATGTCAAGTCCTAATCCGTAGTCAATCTGCTTCCAGACCTGTCCCTTGTCTTTTGAAAAATAGGTAGCCCCGGTCTGGGGTGAACCAATTGCAGAGCTGTACCAGTCGCCGTTTCGGGCAAAGCAGATGTTATTTAGCACCCGCTCATCCCACCAAGAGACTGACTGCCATACTTTAAGCACACGCCAGTTGTTGTTTTCACGTACCTCACTGATGCTTTTTACCAGGTTAATATCCACACCAACATTGTCTGCAGCACCCGAAAAACTGAGATAAATACTATCCTCCGGAGAGACTGAAAGACCAAATATGGTGCCGGTTTGTAATTTATCAGGTATTGCCCCCCTTCCGTCAATTTCCAGGTTAATGTGTTCCCATGTCTGTCCGTTGTTGTCAGAGATAAAAAAGCCTGCATTGCCCGACACATATTCATCGGCCATGGCGAGATAGAGCCGACCATGCCTGTCTGCTGCAATCCTGTTGCAATGCCTGTAATTGCCGAGCCCGCTGTTTCTTTGTGACCAGTTCAGGCCATCGTCATCCGAAAAAAATACCCCGTCACCCACATCACCTTTTTCCAGATCAAGCGTCCCGGTAATGACAAAAAGGTGCCCGGCAGGATTTTCTATAAAATGTGTTACCGGGTAAGAAGAAACCAGGGAAACAGAATCCCAGCTATCCCCATAATCCGCTGAATGATATATTCTGCCTGGCCCTCCTGCAAAAACCTTACCTGATCTTGAACCGAAGACCGTGTAAACAACAGGGGCTGAAAAAACCTGCTCAAAAGTTTTTCCGTCATCATCACTGCGGATAATGCTGTTTACGGTTGAAACAAACACAAATGTATCGTTTACAATCGTGATGCCTGTCTTCGGCCCGCCGGGGAATTCATTGGTGGTCAGCCAGAATTTCTGACCGTAAGCAGTTGACAGGACATTGCTTAATGTGATGAACAATAATACTGTGAAATAACATTTGTTTTTATTCCCGGGCATGATATTATAACTGATTGACCGTATTATTTATATTCAGAAAAAAATCACGGTTATTAACCTTTATCAGAAACTGTTAAAATGAATTAAAAAATAACAGAGAGGCAATGAAATTGTTCAGTAAGGAGGGAATTAATTCAAATACGTTGAACTTTCCTGATAAACGCTGTCGGGGTACCAGGCAAACAGGCAGGTATTCTCTTTAATCAGGTCTATTAAATATTTATGCTCCCTGACAGGAATGGCCGGGCAACCGAAACTTCTTCCCAGGCGGCCGTACTGTTCGATATAGGATTCGCTTACGTAATTTGCAGGGTGCATGACGATGGCCCTTTTCCAGGCGTTGTCATTGACACCGTCCTCAATTCCCTTCAACCTCAAAGAATATCCATGCTTACCGTTATATGTGTTACCGGTGATGAAAAATCCAAGGCTGCTCATGTAAGAATGTATTTTGTTTGAAAAGGATTCCGCATAGTTGAGACCTGTATTACGGCCATGGGCCACATAGGTTCGATATTTAACTTCCTCTTTTGAAAGGTCAATGATAAAAAGCCTTTTTTCGGTGGATGGTTTGGAATAATCAATAATGGTGATGATGTCAGGGTTTAATCCTTCATGCTTCTGCAAGACAGATTCTAAACCGGTGAGCGCTGTTTTCAGGGCAATAAAATCGAGTTCAGGTTCAGCAAGTTTTCTGTAAATTTCTGTAAACTGATCCTCAACTGCCGCTTCACCTGTTTCAACAGTCTTTCTTCCCGTGGATTTCAGTGTGCCGGGCAATAAAAGTGCAAACAAAGCGAATATTGAAAGTATCCAGAAGAATTTTTTCCGCACGGTTAAGTCAGTTTTGTTTACAGTGAGCAAAAATATTCCAATTTATCTTACAGACTGAATTGTTTTGAATATTTTTATCCACAGGTTGGCATAATTATTGTGCGAATATTTCAAACTGTCTGGCCATGAAAAAAATATTACTGCTCGTTATTGCTTTTGTTATCGTATCAAAATCATCAGGATTTACTGAAAAAGCCCCTTTAAAATGGGGAAAAGTTTCTGTTTCCGAATTCGAAATAAACTCGTTCCGCGGTGATAAAAATGTACCCGCGATCATCCTCTGCGATTATGGAAACATAAGAACTTCTTACCGTACTTTCTACACCCGGCATGTGCGCATAAAGATCAACAATGAGAAAGGACTGAAATATGCCCGCATCGAAATTCCTTTCAAATACAAGGAAAAACACGATGACATTACAGTCGCCAAAGCCAATGTATATACCATGAAAGATGGTTCGGTGCTGAAATACCAGTATAAAATTAACGACGCCAAAACGGAAATTATTGACAATGAATGGAGAAAACTGGTATTCGACCTTGAACCTGCTGAGCCCGGTTCGGTGATCGAATATTACTACGAGATGGCATCACTCGATTTTGTAAAGCTCGACACCTGGTACTTTCAGTCAGAGATACCAACCCTCTGGAGCGAAGTGCGGTTTGATGTCACACACCCGTTTCATTACCTCGTTACTTTTCAACAGGGTGAATTTCTTTCGCGGGACGAACAGGCGAATTTTGCTGAAAAACTGCAATGGTTATACGATGCCAACCGTTTTGAGCGAAGGGGACAGATGGCAAAACAAAAAAATGTGTTGTACGAATCACCTTCGAAAAACTATCGCATCTACCTGATGAACAACATGAAGAAAAAGATTGTGATGAAAAACCTTCCCGGTGTAACCAATATAGATGGCTTCGTGTCTGTTAAGGATTATTACCCCAGGTTAAAATTCGACCTTTTTGAATCTTCGGGAAACCTGCCATATTTTTACCGGCCTCTTTTACTAACTGCCACAGAAGATTATGATACCAAGAGCCGCCGTCAGTGGATGATCTCCAACAGGGCATCGGGATTTATCCATTACAGGCTGGCCTCATGGATGGACTTCAATACGAAATTGCTTGCCAATGAAAGATTTGGAAAAAGGCTGATTAAATTTTACAATTACCTGCCGGTGCTTGAGAAAAATATTAATGATAACATGGCCCCGGTTGAAAAGATGCAGAATTTGTTCAGGTATGCCCAGGATTCACTCACCTGGAACGGTAAGTACAGTATGTATGCCGACCGTGACTTAAATAAGGCCAAAGAAGCAGGCGAACTTACCAGCGGTGAGATAAACCTGTCGCTCATATACCTGCTCAGAAAAGCCGGCCTGGATGCCGACCCGCTGCTTGTCAGAACCACCGACCTTGGATTGCCGCAGACTTTATACCCCGTCCCGGACCAGTTCAATCATGTTATTGCTGTGGTGACTGTGGGTGACGAAATGTACCTGCTCGATGCAGCCAATAAAGAAAACGCATTTGGAAGGCTCGCACCTGAATTGCTCAACACCACCGGCTGGCGGGTTGATAAAGATAACTTTGGCTGGATTGATATCTCACCGTTGTAAAGGGGCTGTTTATGTGCTCCCAGCTCTGTTAAACATAGTCGCTTCTTTGCCTGGTTAGCTTCCTTTTTTGAGAATAAGACTCTTCTCTGCAAGACAAGTTATTTAACGTCCGAAAGAGTTTTGGTAACATTCGAAAGGACTTCGGCAACGTCCGAAAGGACGTTGGTAAGCTCATAACTTTTTGCGGTATGAAAGGTGCCGGAATGCGGGATTGTGTTTGTATCCACCGATGAAAACGCCGGCACGAGGACAAGTGCCCGCAAACCCTGCCTACCGGCAGGCAGGCACAGAACCCCAACTGTTTTATATTGTGTTACAGGCATTATTTTGTTTTACCCATTCTTTCTTTTTTTTCAAAATTATTTCAAACCTTTCTTGTATTTCACAATTTCCCGAAAATCCCTAAACTGTTCTTTCCGTTCAATCTCTAAAGTTAAAGGTATTAGTTTTCCGACAGCTTTAGCCTTATCAAACTGTTCTTTAATTTCCCCGTTTATCGGTAAATCAAAAATTCCTGAACGGGCTTTCTCCGTAAAATAGAAACTTGTTTTTATAGACCTGTCCCAGGCTGAAAGCCAAAAAATCGTTTTCTTCCTGTGAATTGCCTTGAAAAGCCATGCTTTCCCATCTTTGTAAAATCTCCATTCGTATTCCAGGTCAAAATCATTTGTAATGATTTTCAATAATTCCCGGTAAGCAGCTAAAACACTTTTTTCAAGCGTATTTTCCAGGACTTCTTCGGTCGGTTCAATTTCGACTTCCCGCAGTAACATTGCCTGGTTTTCGGGCGATACAATTTTATCTTTCATTTTTAAGTGGTATTTTAAAAATATTCAACTTAAAATTTTTTTGCAGGTTTTTTATGACTTCGCTCACCGAGTGATTTATTAATTCGTCGGGGACATCGCCTTCGATAAAAACACTTATCCGGCATTTTTTATCTGAATTATACCCTAATAAAATCCCGTAGTAACGGACCATCAGGTATGCTGATTTTTCCGGGCCGCATGCCTGTAAAACGGTTGGCGGTATGCGCAGTGCGGGATTCAGGGCGCTTACTTGTCGAGTTACTACAAGGTTTATTAAATGAGTTGCCGATAAAACAGGCACAACAACCCGCATTGCGTATGACCGCATGTTGGAAACTGTGCATTTTATGATGCTAATTGATAATCTGTTATTAGCAAATCAGGCGATAAATTGAGCCGCTTTGTTAAATTTCGAATCATTTCAATTGTAAG
>JAFGPL010000221.1 GCA_016936215.1 Bacteroidales bacterium | reverse complement strand
TCATAATAGAAAGAAATTAATTTGATAACCAGCCTGTTATGCCCTTAACTTAATGACATTGGGCGCGAGCTTGCAGCTCGTGCCATTAAAACAAATTACATTTAAAGCATATATATCTTTTTACAAAAGCATTGATTTTTTAATATTTACATGTATGAGCAGTAAATATAAATTTCATAATCCGGATGGTATTTATTTTATATCCCCTTCTCCCGCAAGTTTATCCCCAGCATAACTTGTGGTAATCTGTTCTAATTATTTATCATTTTTTTTATCCCCACCCAAGCATAAGCAGCACCCTTCCTTTCTTCCCAACCCCTTCCCCCCAAAAAAATTCCTTCCCGCCACAAAATTTTTTTTAATTTCCAAAATAATTTTTTATATATTGCATTCTTTAACAACATGTTATTCTATAATTGTCTAAACTAATTAAAAATTATCATGGCAAAGAACAGAAAATACAATTACAAAGACGTTGAAATTTTAATGGCCGCGAAAACCATCGCCGGCAGTTTAAATGCAAACATTTCAAAGTTGTCGGCCATCCGCACCGGCTGAACAACAGATTATGCAGCCGGCCTTACCGTGCGCATAGACCAGGCCATCGAAACCCACCTGGGTATTGATGCCAAAAAAGAACTGCGCGATGCTACCGCCGCGCTCGCGTCAATACAGGCCCCGGCCCGGCGTGATGTGTCTTTCTTAAAAACACAAATTGACGAAGACTTTAAGAAAGAAACATCAAAACCCCTGTTGTCCTGAGGCTGTAATGAATAAACGGATGTGTTCGGCGGTCGGCTGTGCCGCCGTCGAATTATCAAAGACAGGTTATAACCTGTGCAAGAAGAAGAAAGTTCTTTGAAAAAATGTCTGAACCATGATTTATAGGATTGAGGGATTACATGATTGAAAGAGTTGTTAGTTAAATCTTGCCAATCCTGACCTCTCCCCCAAGAGGCTGTCTTAAAAGTCGGCTTTTCGTCAAGTTTTGTCATTCTGAAATGAAGAACTTTATAAACAACCCGAATTGTTCCATAGGTTGAATGAAATCTAAAAAGTATGTACATTTATAACTAAATTTGCAGTAAAAAGAAAATCATGAAGACGTATAGGTTTACAGCTGAAATAACCAGGGATAACGAAGTCAAACAATATATCGGTATCGTTCCCGGACTGCCCGGAGCTCATACACAAGCCCCATCATTAGACGAATTACATGCAAACCTTCAGGACGTTATCCAACTATGTATACAGGAAATGACTGAAGAAGAAATCAATAATATACCTGATTTTGTTGGCTTTCAGCAAATCTCTGTGGCTGTATGAGTACCAAAGTACCCATTGTTAAAATTAAAATACTTGAAAAACTGCTTATTCATTTAGGTTTTGAAGCAAAGAGACAGAGCGGCAGCCATGTATTTTACCGCCACCTTGATGGAAGATATACAACCTTACCACATCATGGAAACCAGGATTTAGGCCGCTCATTGATAAGACAGATTTTAAGAGAAATAGAAATTACCCCCGAAGAATTTATACGTTTACTAAAAGAGATATAATCCTGAAAGACCCCACTGGCGCGCGTTTAACTTTTGCGTAACGCGTGCTAACTACGCAAATTACCAATACTTACCAACAGAAAAAATTTTGCATTGTCAAAACAATGAGATACTTTTAGGAAAAAGTGATCATGTCAGAAAAATATAAAATAAAAAATCCTGAAGGTATTTATTTTGTAACCTCTACCATTGTTTATTGGATAGATGCCTGCCTGCCGGCAAAGGCAGGTTTTTACCCGGGCGAACCATAAAATAACATTAGTTGAATCATTAGAATATTGCCAGAATAATAAAGGCCTTGTCATATTTGCCTGGTGCCTGATGAGTAGCCATATGCACATGGTTGTTAAAGCAACAGACAATAATTTATCTGAAATTATGCGTGATTTTAAGAAGCATACTGCAGGAGAAATAATAAAGAACATAAAGGAAGATCCTGAAAGTAGGCGTGAATGCCTGTCTGCCATAGCTTCAGCGCAGGCAGGTTTATTAAGGGCTTTTGAGGGGGCAGGTAAAAATTTAAAACGAATAACTAATTTTAAATTCTGGCAAGACGGTAATCACCCAATTGAGCTTGATACGAATGAAACAATTGAACAAAAGACTCATTATATACATTTAAACCCTGTTGAAGATTTGATAGTTGAGAGGCCAGAAGATTATTTATACTCGAGTGCTCGTAACTATGCTGGTATGGATGGAATATAAATGTTGAACTAATGCAATGAGCACGCGTTACGCTAAAGCTAAACGCGCTCTAGTGGAGGAGCCTCCCAGGCTACACGCAGATTCTTCACTCCCTGCCAACTGCAGGCAGGCGTTCAGAATGACAAAATAATTTGCGGATTTAAGGGATTTTTTAAAACATCATTTATTCTTTGAGTTTAGCAATTGTTGAAATTCCGGTATGGTATCTTCTTTTTCCTGTGGCGGGTCAAAAAATTGAATCCCTGCTTTTTCAAGCTCACCAATCAGTCTTTGGTCGAAACCCCTGATATATGTTTCAAATGATAAAGTATCTCTTTCATCGGGAATGCTGTCGAAAGGGATATCGGGTTCGTTAAACCGGTACAAGGTAGCCACAGTATGGTCATTTCCACTTAAAAACAGTGAATCGCCAAAATATGTAATTTTCGCAGCATAGCCGCGTGTAGTGTATTTAAAAGAATCATTTTCAATTTCATAGGCAAGTTTAAACCTGCCCACCTTGTGATTGTAAAAAACAACATATTGTGAATCAATATCAAATTCGGTGTATCCGTTATCCATAGAAAACCTATGCCATTTTCCTGTAATTGATATTTTATGGCTTTCATGGTTTCGCGGTTTACATGAACACAGGGCAATGGTTGAGATGATCATAAAATAAAAAACAGGTCGCATAACTATGAATTAAAAGTTCCAATTAATATAATTGCATCAGACATTCGTTTACTTTTCGATAAAAGTAATACAAAAGTTTAACTGATTTATTCATAACAAAAGAGGCTGTGTAAAAAGTCTTTTTCTAATACGATTTGTCATGTTGAGTTCCGATACACATCGGGACGAAACATCTCATATTCAAAAATATAGATTATTCCCTGCGGTCATGAGAAAAGTTACTTCCTTAGGTTCCCGCATTTGCGGAACAAGCTGTGAAAGAGGTTCTTCATCCCGATGCATCGGGATTCAGAATGACAAGAGAAGTTACTTTTTACACAGCCTCTTCTATTCATTGTAAAAAATCACTCCGGCTGCTTAGTTTGCCCAGATGGTACAGTTAGAATAACCATTTACATTGGTACCCCATGATTCTGTAACCATGATAGCTGGAATATTCATCTGCCCGAGTGTATAACCAAGGCTTTTCCATTTGTTGTAATGGTTGGCAAATGTAATGACCCGGTTTTGTCCGGTTTGTATCTTCCATACCCTGCTACTGTATATTTGTCTGAAACCGTCTCCGCCATCAATATTTTTGCCGGTCATCCAACGGGTCCATACGTTATAACCGCCCCCGTCGGTGTTAAATGCACCAAGCCATGTACCGGTGTGGGGTGATTGAGTTCCCCATGTTTCGTTGACGTAATACTCATAATAGGGATTTCTGGTCCAGCCATACCAGCCAAAAGTACCTCCTCCGGAGTTTGTATAAGCTCCCAGGTTATACCCGATCCTGTAGTTCGGGGAACCTGAAGAGTAGCCTTTTCCGCAGGTAAAATTACCGCTAAAACCGCTCCATGATACCGAGTAGTTACCGCCAGAACCATTTTGATAGTTACAATAGCCGGTGCTGCCATCACTTTTCCAGATTGACCAGAAAAAACCATCATGGGTACCGGAGCTGTAAGATTTTAATCGCATTTCCGGCACCTGGTGGCCTTGCTCTTCAAGAGTTACTTCCTCCTTTTCACAAGCAACAGCAAAAAGCAATATTGCTGCGAAAAAACTAAATTTAAATAAGTGTTTCATAATAATTAATTGTTTAGTAAATGATTTAATGGTGCCAGCAAATTTAATTGTGTACGGGACTTTAAGATTATCCGACAGTAACCATTTGTGGTAGATGGGTAACTATTACGCTTTTTTTGATTAAAAGCATGTTCTAATTCGGGGTCAGACAGAAAGTTTACCAGGATTATCAATCCATTTTCTCCAAATTCCGCAACTGTATAAATACTCTGTCCGATCTAATGTATTCAGCTTTTCAAATATGGTTTGCCCGATGGTTGAGATGGTAATCGGGTAAAATAATTTCTGAGGCCGATTCAGGCTTTTGAAAGAAAAATTATAAAACAAAACGGGGAAGTATGATACCTCCCCGTTTCTAAGGATAAAACAAAAAAATTCAGCGTGTATTATTCATTTACCAGATAAGTGAATGTTTCAATTTTCACGGCACGGTCACGTATTACCAATGTGTCGTTGAATGAATGTGTTGTCAAACCAAAATCAACTGAATACTGAAGATGCATTACATCACGTTTGATACCTCCCCATATATCGCCGTCGGCAACAAGTTTTCCGTTGCCTGCAACATCATAGGTAGTAACAGTGTCATGTTTTGAAACGGTGCAGGTACCATTCTCATCAAAATCAAGTATCAGTTCAAACGGTACATCAGTACTGCTGTCTTTTTCCCGGGTTGCAAGTGAAACTGACACCTGGTTCATTGACCTGGTGAAAGCCCTGCAAACCTGGTCATTCTCAACATATTTTGCATGGTATACGTTGGTGGTATTGAGCGCTGTGTTTCCTCCATTCCCGGTAACAACATCTACACCCCTGCGCAGATAATATGCATCATAAGGATTAAAATACTTAATTGCATATAGTATATAATCTTTTGGCTGTACGGCCCAGTCGCCTGCATTCGCACGGTTGGGATCGTCTACCA
Source organism: Bacteroidales bacterium (assembly GCA_016936215.1). Taxonomy (GTDB): domain Bacteria; phylum Bacteroidota; class Bacteroidia; order Bacteroidales; family UBA10428; genus JAFGPL01. Next base: position 4,505 of record JAFGPL010000221.1, on the reverse strand, counting down.
TGCTTACCCCCCTGAGAACCGAGTCGGCATTTGTAACAGAAGTAATTACCATAGGAATTACATAATTATTATCAATAGCCAAAGTGTCAGCAAAAAAAGCATCAGTAAGGGTAACCTCTATGCCTCCTATAATTTTCCCCTTCGGTATAATTATCTGCATATCATTGGGAAGAGTGTAATAGTTTGATGGCATTGGCCTCACCTGCCTTAAATTACCTTCAAAAACAAGACTGTCGCACAGGGAGTTATCAACCGTAACATCCAGAACTACATCATTTTCATTATCATACACCCCGGCCAGAGTAGCCATTATCATACACTTGTGTTGATTATCGAGGGTATTGTCATTTACATAATCTTTACCCAGAACGATAGTTCTTACAGGGGTTTGATATGCAAAATAGACGGTTGAATATTCATTATCAGGAAAATCCCACTTACCATTTTCGCAAGCTGAAAGAATTACACTGATAATTATAATTGTGATAAAAACAATTTTTTTCATTTTTCTGTTTTTTTAATGTTTATAACCGGAAATTACCACCCGCTATTTTGTGTTAAATTTCCTTTTAACACTTCGTAATAAGGAAGTGGAGGATAATACATATGATCCTGAAACAGCCTGCTTTCAACCTGCACCGTTGTATAAGTACTGTCTGCAATTGTAACTCCCATAGCAGGCTGAGTAAGGTTATCTTTCCACCGGCGTAAATCCCAGAAGCGGAATCCTTCGAAGCAAAGTTCCAGGCGTCTTTCATTCTTAATGAGTTCGCGCATCTCTTCTTTTGTAGCAATCGAGGCCAAATAGTTATCTGGCTGAGCGATACCTGCTCTCTGACGAATAGCGCCAATTACACTTCTTGCTGAGTAACTGTTTGCTCCTGTACCATCAGGTCCCCAGGCTTCATTTGCAGCTTCGGCATATATTAAAAATACTTCGGTATACCTTATGTGCGGGATATAATGCGGCTTGGTTTGCGGAGCTGCCGGATTTAAACTCACATCTTCACGTACGATCTTCCGCAGGTAATACCCGGTGCGCGTAGAGGTGGGAAGGTTATCAATGGCATTTACACCCTCGGTCAGGTTCATTGTGCTGCCTGCAAACTGACTTCCGTTTACAACAATGTACCGGTTCAGCCTCGGATCACGGTTTTCGTATGGCCTGTATGGGTTAAATCCACCAGACCCATGAGAAATAGGATAACCGTTGGCCATGGGAAAAGCATCAACAAGGTTTTGACTTGGATTAATAAGACCGTTGCCAAAAAGTGAAGGCGGGAAAATCTGCCTTTCAAGTTCGTTGCTACCTGCGCCGCCTTCTTTACTGGCCCTCCAAAGCATTTCAGGCTGTTCTGCATCGTTTGTCAGGTCAACTGCATCAACATTTGCAGCAGTATAATATAACGATCCCTGAGGATCAAGACCTGATATTCCATTTATTTCATTTAAGACCTCAGCAGCGAAATTGGCTGCATTTTCCCATGTTGTTGTTGTGGCGGCACTATATGCCGGGCTTGCTGCCATCAGGGCTAACTTTGCCCTTATAGCCTTAACGATCTGGCCCGAAATGCGTAACCTGAAATCTTTACCGAAAACCCTGTTGTAATCATTTACCCCATAGGCTTTGTATTGAGCAGGTATCTGAGATAAATTTCTGGCCCTGGCAAAATGCAGGGGAAGGTATTTCTCGGCCTCGTCCAGATCGCTATAAATTTGTTGTACACATTCTTCAAAAGTATTCCTGGGTTTCCAGAAATCAGAGGTTTCACCAACCACTTCGGTAATAATGGGTACGCCCAATAAATTGCCTGAAGCATCGTAACCGCCGTGTGCCTGTAATAAATGATACATAAAATAACCTCTCAATGCATATGCCTCACCAATGTTGCGCATATAAAACAGCGTGTCAATGGCGTCGCTCAAATAAGACCATTCTACTTTTTCTGCTTCATCCAAAAACCTGTTCAGGTAAATGATGGCTGTATAAGCGCTTCCCCAAGCCTCAGTAGGATTCATAATGGCCGACCACTGACCGGTAGCCATATGCAGCAGGCTGCTTGTTTTATCGTTGGTAACAGCGTTATCTGTGGCAACATCTGAGTAAAAGTAATTGTAAGCGTTTGTAGGTATGCGTGAATAGGCATTCATCATCAGGCCTTCAGCGAACAAAGCATCATCGTATATATCTTCCAGTGTCCGGTTATTTTGGTCTATCGGTTCCATTAGGTCTTCACAACCGACCAGAATAAACAGGACCGAAAAGAGTATTAAAATTATTTTATTCATGGTATGATATTTTTTTATTTAGATTAAAAATTTGCCCTTAGTCCCAGTTCATATACCCTGAATTGAGGGGAACTTCCCACATTCAATTCCATTATGTCTTTGTTTTTAGCAATTAACAAAAGGTTTGACCCGTTTATGAAAATTGCAAACTGACGGATATATGCTTTTGGTGCTTTATTATGCAGAAAATCATAAGATATCTGCACCCTGCTTAGATTAAGGTTATCAGTATCATAAATCCAGAAGTCAGAAGTTCTGAAATTATTATTGCTCTGCTGGGAAGTCAACCGGGGATATGTTGCAGTGTTACTGGTTTCTTCTGTCCACCTGTCACGCACAACTTCAGAATACTTGTTGTCGCCCTGCACCCAATAATAGCTACCGCTTTTCAGGCCATTTCCCCCATTTGATCCGGTGGCCCTCATAAACAGGGTAAAACCCTTATAAGATGCTGACATATTAACCCCGTATGAAAAAGGAGCTATCCATTTTCCTATTTCAACAGCATCCCTGGTATCAACAATATTATCACTATTTTGATTAACATATTTGATATCACCCGGCCTTACCACACCAAACACCTGGGTCGGACTGTTTGTAATTTCGGTTTCATCGCCAAAAAATCCGTCGCTTACCAATCCAAAAATGGCATCAATAGGTTTGCCTGTACGGTTTTGGTATGCGTCGGCGTTGAGTTCATCCCATTTGGTGATTTTTGAGTTGGTGTAGGTTGCATTAAAACCCACATTCAGCACCATGTCACCAAATTGTTTTTTTACATTCACCAGCAGGTCTAAACCCGAACGTTTGTAACTGTTGTAGTTGGTATAGGGAACCAGCGTACTGTAATAGTTCGGGTACTGAGTAAACCTCTGTGTTGGCAGGCCTTCTGTAAGCTGTGTAAAATAGATGGTCTGGAACCCGACAAGTTTATCAAACAGCGATGCATCTATACCAATATTGATTTCCTTTCTCTGAACAAAAGACAGGTCGGGATTGGCACCCTGAAGCGAAGTGGTTGCCTGGTTGTAAAACTGACCGTCTGACCATGAGAAATATGCCTGCGAGGAATAGATATTTTCGTAAAGGTAATAGTTGCTGATATCAAGGTCGGTATTTAAAATACCTGCCGATGCTGATAGCTTAAGATAATCTATCACCTTTGATGATGAAAGAAAATCTTCTGAGCTTAACAACCATGCCAGACTAATGGTGGGAGAAAAACCCATTCTTGTATTTTCCGGCAATTTATTTGAACTGACCAGTGCCCCGCTAAAATCAACCCAATACCGGTGATCGTAGTTGTAGCCTAACTGCAACCCGAGGTTTGTATTATTATTGGCCTGGACAACTTCTGTTGTGCTTCTCGAAATACCATTGGCAATCAGCATGGCCGAAACATTGTTTCGCTGCCCAAAAGACCTTTGGTAATCGAAATACATTGATAATCCAATACTACGGGTTTGCGATGTTGAACTTATGTTCTGGTTCCCAGTTCTTTCGTCACTTCCAAACTTTGTCAGTCCTACTATGCCAGAGCTTTCAGGAATTGAATCCCAGATGGGTTGATAGACCGAATATGAATTTTGAATGGTTTGAATATAGCTGTTATAATAATCGGCGTTAAACCTTGTATTGAAAGACAAACCTTTTGCGAGGCCACCAAGGTCTACTTTTATGGTGTTGGTAACCTGCAGTATCCTGTCAACATATTCGAGGTAACCTCCTGCATACAGGTCTGCAAAGGGATTTGACAGATACTCCTGGCTACCGCCCAAAAGATATTTACCGTCAATAATATTGCGGCTGTTTTCGGCAAGCAACAAAACCTCGGTTGAATCGGGAGATATTGAACCAATCGGTATCAAAGGCGAATACTTATGCGGCTGTATAGTGGCAGCGCCACTCCAATAGTCGCTTAAACCCCTCCTGCTGTTCCGCATTACTGCAGATACATCAATGGTACTTGAAATAAACCTGTTCAGCCTCAAATCCACATTACCGCGGATGTTAAAACGGTTGTCCCCTTCATTCTTTCCTTCACCAACATTTAATAAAGTTGAGTTGTTATACCAGCCTATGTTAGAATAGAACCGTGCATCTCTGTTGCCTGCATTAAGCTCGGCATTGACATTGTTATAATTCACAGATTTTTTTAAATATTCAGATGAATAATAATCAATATCGGGATACCTGTAGCTGTTACCATTTCTGTA
>JAFGPL010000220.1 GCA_016936215.1 Bacteroidales bacterium | reverse complement strand
ATGAAAAACGGGACTGCCTTTTTTGAATTCCGATCCGTCGCCCATATCCCATTCATAATCAAAAACATCATTGGTATAAAGGGTATCAAAGCGAATTTCATCGCCTTTGCAGGCATAATTACTTGAAATAGAAAAATCTCCTGTAGGGCCGGTTATCTCTATATTCTTAAAAGCAGTATCCATACACCCGAATGATGTAACGATGCTCAGGCTGGCAGTATAATTACCCGGTTTGGGATAAGTGAAAACCTTTTCTGCGCTGTATTCCGAGGGCGGGGTGTTCCCATAGCCAAAATTCCAGATTCCGGAAACAATTGCCTGCCCCGGAATATTGTGGTTGAAAACAACTTCATGCGGATAACAGTTCCAGAAAGTATCGGACACCTGGAAACGTGCATCGGCCAACTGAACGATGGTAGGTGTAAACTGCGTGTAATTGGCACTACACCCGTATCGCCATATGGTGAGGTTTGCATAATAATGACCCGAATCTAAATAGGTGTGCGTCACCGGCAGAGCATCGCTTCTTGAAAAAAGGCCGTCTCCAAAATCCCAGATCATGCTGTCAATGCTTTGCGGATAATAATTAATAGAAATTTCGTCGCCAAGACAGATATTGGGTTTTACCACGAAGAATTCGGCATTGGGGTTTGCGGTTGAAATGGTGGCAAAGGCTTCGCCTGTGCAACCTAATGTGTCGGTTACCTGTAAAGAAACAGTGTACACACCCGGGTTGTTAAACCAATGGCTGATAACCGGTACCTGGCTATAGTAAACACTGTCCTGTCCTGTGCCGAACGACCAGTTCCACTGTTCAAGCGGATGGACATTGGCTGTGGATGTATCTGTGAAATTTACAATAAACGGGGAACACCCCAGCAGCGTATCGGGATCAAAACCCACAAATGGTTTGAACACTGTAAGGTCGTGAGTGGCCGAATCAACGCAGCCGTTATCAAAGCGGGTCTTCAGTTTGGCCGTGTAATTGCCCCTGTTTGAATAAGTATGGAAAACAGTATCCAGAATGGTATAAACACCTGCAGTACTGTCCCCAAAATCCCAAAGGTATTTTTCGTGACAATAATCAACAAGACCGTAAGATGCTGCTCCTGTGAGTTTAAGCGGCTGACCGGCACATGCATTTACCTCTGCCTGAATAATGGCTTTTGGCTCCCTTACCGGCAATAGAATTGTGTGTTTATCTGTACAGGTACCCTTAACGACATTAAGTTCAACAAGGTAATTACCTTCTGAAGCATAGGTATGGGCAGGGTTCAAATCTGAATTGGTTTCAGCCCCGTCACCAAACTTCCACTGGTAAGAATCCTGTCCTTTTGAAAGGTTTGTAAACGAATATTCGAATGGTGATGCGCAATCGAAATCATATCTGAAAGATGCCATGGGGCCTTTGTTATGTATAAAATCAGTTTTAATAATTTCAGATACACAGCCGTTATACTCTACTTCAAGCTTCATATCAAGTAAGCCGGTATCAGCTTTCATCTTCCAGACAGGATTGGGGTCATCGGGTTCGGCATCAATATCAACCCCTTCCACCTGGTAATGCCATCTTTGTATCAGTGACGATTCAGGCGTATTGTCTGTAAAAATAATTTCTTCATTTTGACAAACATCAGCTACAGATATGGTAAAATCGGGCAATAGTTTTTTCCCGGGGGTTATATCTATTATATAAGAGGTATCGGTACAACCTTTGTTATTTGTAATTACCAGCTTAGAAGGAAACGAGCCATCGTTATTATAAGTAAAAACAGCCGAATCAACTGTACCCGATATTTTTTGTGTTTCACTAAAAATCCATTCCCAGTTGGTAATGACATTTTCAGATTTGTCGGGTATGCTTTTGTCTTTAAATTTGACCGTTAACGGAACACAACCGCTGGTTTTATCCACGGTAAACTGCGCTGTAGGTTTGTGAATGACAAGTGTCTTTAAAGTTGTGGATTTACAACCTCCGGGACTTTCCACTGTAAGTGCAGTAACAAAAGGTTCCCCTTCATTAATCTTGTAAGGATCAACGGGAGGTGATACTGCAAAGGTATGCGAAGTATTTTGTGTATAAGCCTTTGTATCATCATAAAAAGACCATTCCCATTTAACAGCGTTCACCGAGAGGTCGGTGAACTGGATTTCAACCGGCGATGCGCAGGAATATTCGGTGCTCATGGAAAAATTTGCTTTAATATCCTCAACCATAAGGTTCCATGTAAAGGTATCCGCGCATATAGTACCCGGTGATGCAATAAGCTTCACCTGGTATGTTTTTGCAGTAGTAAACTCATGAAACCCGAATTTGCTTGTTGATGTTGTCCCATCGCCAAAAATCCACAGCACATTATCGGTACCGGTTGATGCATTTGAAAAGTCGAAGATGCCCAGGCAGATGGTATCGTTGGCCGACAATGGTTTCTCATTTTGCCTGAGGATACCCGAGGCCACTACTTCGCTTACATAAGCAGTTTTCACTGTATCGTCAAAGCAACCGTGGTCGCTGGTTACAGTAAGCCGAACAGGGTAGTTATTAAAGGTATTGTATGTTTTTGAAGGATTGGACTGCTGTGATTGTGTGCCATCGCCGAAATCCCAGTTGTAGGTAACATTGCCCTGGGTTACCGACTGGTTGGTAAAGGTGAAAGTTGCCGGCACCTGGCAGGCCGATACCGGTGATAAAGAGAAATTGGCAACCGGGGGATTAACCACATCAATATATTTGAGAGAATCAACAAAATCTTTACAGCCATGTACATCGGTTACCTCAAAATAGATATCATACTGTCCCGGAAAGGTAAATGTTTTAACCGGGTTCCTGATTGTGAGTGTATCACCTGTCCTGAAATCCCAGTACCATTTCACAATCTGGCCGTCGCCCTGAATGCTCTGGTCGGTAAACTGAACCTGGAACGGGGCACACCCTTTTTGTTCGGAGGTAAATTTTGCAACGGGGTTTTTATAAACAATGATTTTTTTCGTTACAGAATCTTTCTGCTCGTTATGCTGTACCACTAATTTAACATCGTATGCACCAGGGGTGATGTAAGTGGCCTGCGGGTTTTCAAGCGTTGAAGTGCCCTGTTGCACACCAAGGTCCCAAAAGTAATCAAGTGAATCGGAAGGGGTGCTTTGGTTGATAAAACTTACTTTCAACGGAGAGCAACCCGCCTGGATATTCATGGTAAAATCTGCATTTACCTGCGATTTTCCATAAGTTATTGACAAGAATAAAAAAGTTATTAACGTAGTGGTTTTTTGTACAGGTTTCATAAGAATGTGTATAAATCGTACTAAATTTATTACTTTACAGGTAATTATAAAAAAAATAATAGTAATTTAAATCTTAATTTGTCAACAACTCATTATACAGCTTAATAAAAAAAATTATAAATTTCTGTCACAAAATGCATGTATATGTATGAAATCAACCCATAAACATCGCGCTGCAAGTATCATTTTCAGGTTCATAAAATTGTTCATATTATTTATGGGCCTCTTTTGTAATTCCTTTTCACAGGATATTCATTTTACCCTTTTCAACAACTCCCCGCTTTTTTTAAACCCTGCGAATACAGGAAATTTTGAAGGAAACTGGCGACTGACTGGCACATATCGTGACCAGTGGAGGGCCATTTCGGAACCCTTTACTACGGCTACCATGAGTTTCGACATGAACTTCTTTGTGAAGGGACATAAGATAAACGGTGGCCTTTATTTTATTAATGACAATTCAGGCGCCATAGAACTATCGCTTAATGAGCTGTTACTTTCTGCAGCATATGAAAAATCTATCGGTAAAAACATTTTCAGGGCAGGTATCCAGGCCGGTTATGCATACCGTGCTTATGGCAAAGGCAATTACAGTTTTCCTTCCGGCTATAGCAGAGAAGAAGGGATATATGTTGGTATAAATAACCCTGCCGAAAAAAAAGGATATTTAGATATAAACATTGGGGCGCTATGGCGAACAAGCATTAATAAATTTGAACCTGAAGCCGGTTTTTCGCTGTCACACATCAATTATCCAAACGAATCGTTCTATAACGACGAAAAAGGGAGGCTTCCCATACGATATAACATTCATGGAAGGGTAAAAGCCAATATTTCTGACAATTTGTTTGTATTCCCGTCAATAATTTATATTACAAGACGGGCAGCCAATGCAATGGTAGCGGGTACAGACATCGGCTTCAAAAACTTCGGCAAACGTTCGCCTGTAAAAATGTTATCTACAGGTGTTTATTTCAGGAACGGTTTGCAAAACAATCCCGATGCTATTTCAGTAACGGGGGGCGCTACAGTGGGCAGAATAGACATTTCCATCTGCTATGATTATAATATTTCAGGTTTGAAAAAAGCAACCGGCAACCAGGGGGCATTTGAAATTTCCTTTGGTTACCGCAGTATAAGCACAGTGTTAAACAGTTATTCCATTCCCTGTGAAAGATTTTAAAATAAAAGTCATATTAACAACAACGTTCATTTTTTTAGCCGGCATTGCCACCGCGCAACTGGCTAACATTGATGAACTCACCCCCGGTCAGTTAAAAAAATATGGTAAGAGTGCTTCAAGGGCAGGTGATATCTACACTGCGATATTTTTTTACGAGAAATACCGCACTTTCAGGGCAAACAATGATGAAGTCAATTATACACTTGCGGAACTCCACAGAAATGCCCGCAATTATGAAAAAGCTGCGGAACTATACCAACTGTTGGCCAAAAAAGCAGGCAAAAAGTATCCCCATGCACAGTTTTACCATGCACAGATGCTAAAATCCATGGGACAATATGATGAAGCTATTGATGAGTTTACCAAATACAGAAGGAGCCTCAGGGGCAATAAAGAAGAAAGAACATACAGCAAACTGGTGAGAATGGAAACCGAAGGTTGCGATTCGGCAAAAAAAATTATTCAGTCGCCGCTGAATGTTTCCATCGAAAACATCAACTCATCAGTCAACGGGCCTCATATAGAGTTTTCACCCATTCCTTTCAGCGATACCATGTTTATTTATGCCTCGCTGCGTGTAGATTCACTGGTATATTTTACCCAGGAAAACGAAGATACCGAGCGGCCGGTAAGACAATTTTACACTGCAAAAAAACAGGGTATGGACTGGATTGGCGGACAACTGCTTGAAGGACCGTTTAACCTGCCCGGTGTGGAAACCGGTAACGGGGCTTTGTCGAGAGATGGCAACCGTTTTTATTTTACACGTTGCGCAAAAAACTGGCAGGGTAAGCCAATCTGTGCATTGTATGTCAGTCATAAAATTAATAACCAGTGGCAGAAACCTGAAAAACTTCCTGCAACCATTAACGATCCTAATTATACAGCCACGCAACCGGCACTGGGAAGAACCGCCAAAACCAACAGGGATATAATCTATTTTGTTTCAGACAGGCCCGAAGGCCGTGGAGGCCTTGATATCTGGTACACTGTATGGGACCCGAAAAGAAACCTTTACAGCAAGGTGCGTAACCTCGGAAGCCGCATTAACACGCTGGGGGATGAAATGACCCCTTTCTACGATCCCCGTACAAGAAATCTCTTTTTCAGCTCAACCGGACTACCCGGATTGGGCGGCCTCGACATCTTCAGTGCATTCGGGGAAAGAAGAAAATGGTCTGATATTAAGAATATTGGTTATCCGCTCAATTCGAGTTACGATGATCTTTATTTTACCGTAAGCCGGTCTGGTGAAGACGGGTTCTTTGTCTCGAACAGGCCGGGAGGAAATAGTTTTAATAACGAAACCTGCTGCGATGATATTTACTATTACCGCTGGAACGAGTTCATCAACATTGTGGTGTATGCTACCATCTATCCATTTGAACAGGATAAGTACGGAAGGAAAAAAGACCTTTCCAACTTCGATTTTATGAACCCCGATGCATCAATCAAACCTTTGAATGATGCCACCATCGCACTATATGTCCAGGATAAAGAAACCAAAGAGTATGTTTTTCTTGATAATTATTCAACCGGTGAAGACGGAAAATTCTATTTCCATCTTATCCCCGAACAAAATTATCAGTTCAAGATGCAGGGATTTCAATATTTCAACAGTGAATTACACCTGTCAACAGAATTTTTCAACTTCTCCGATTCTATAGAAATGCCCCCGATCTGGGTAAACGTACTCACAGACAAACCCGTTGTACTTGAAAACATTTACTATGAATTCAACAGTGCAGAGTTGTCACAAAGGGCAAAAAATGTACTTGACACCACCTTGCTGGTAATGCTGAAGGAAGCCCCTGAATTTATTGTTGAAATAGGCGCACATACCGATAGCATCGGCGATCATGAGTACAACACGAAACTCTCGCAGGACAGGGCAAACGGTGTAATTGCCTACCTCATAAGCAAAGGTATTTCGCCCGAGCGGCTTGTCGCAAAAGGATATGGCGCCGAATTTCCGATAGCACCAAATAAAAACCCCGATGGTACCGATAATCCCGAGGGGCGTGAAAAAAACAGGAGAACAGAATTCAGGATAATAGGTACTTTGGGCGAAGAAGAAGAAGATGAAGACTTTGCTGATGATAATTAATACGAGTAATAAACAGATTTATGTACAGGTACAAAAAAAACGCAGCAATCGCACTATTTTTAAGCTTAATTTCCATTTGTGGGTATTCACAGACCAACATTTGCGGCACAGAACTTACCGACAAGCAACGTGACTATGAACTGGGATTTACAGACAGCGTTAACACACTTATAAGGTTAGACCGTAAACTTGCTGTAAGCCTTTATTTTGTGAAAAATGAAGAAGGTGAAACCGGTGTTGACTTAACTGCCCTCAGTACAGCTTTTACAGCGCTTAATAATGCCTTTGAGCAAATAGGACTTAGCTTTGATCTTTCATCGCCTCAAATAATAGATAACTACCACTTCGACGAAGTACAAAAAGGAGGAAATGAAACCGAACTTACAGCACAGTTTCAAACATCACATAGCATTAACCTATACCTGGTAAGTGAATTGTATGATGCTGCCAGTCAGCCTGTATGCGCCTATACTTATTACCCTTCTGAAAACAAGGATGTAATATTTCTTGTCAAAACCTGCATCAGCGCATCTATACTTATAGAACAGTTTGGCCATTTTTTCAATCTTTACCACACACACGAAACAGGCTTTGCGAAAGAACTGGTGAATGGCTCAAATTGCGCCACGGCTGGTGATCTGTGTTGTGATACACCTGCCGATCCAAACCTCACGGGCAAAGTTTCTTTCGACTGCCAGTATAGCTCAACAGAAAAAGACAGCAACGATGACTATTACCTGCCTACCGTCTATAATTATATGTCTTTTGCCCCTGATGCCTGCAACAAGTGCTTCTTTTCATCAGATCAATACTTAAGGATGATAAACTGCATCCTGAAATCAAAAAGCCATTTGTGGTAAGCAACAGAAAAAACAGATAATTATAAAACCTTTCCCGGGATTCAAAATAAGTTTTTTTCAAAGGCAACCATTCCCAATAAAATAAATGACCATGTACAGTGCAGAATACAATGATTATAAAATAAAGAAGATATATGATGTTGCAGCAGAGCTTGGGCTCGATGCCGAAACAATTCTTCCTCACGGGCATTATATTGCCAAGGTTCCGGTTTTTCACCTTGAGAACAGGATAGACCATCCCGACGGGAAACTGATACTTGTTACAGCCATGACCCCTACCCCTCAGGGAGAAGGTAAAACAACCACCACCATTGGTTTGGGGGATGCCTTAAGGCAATCGGGTAAAAAAACTGCAATCTGCCTGCGAGAGCCATCGCTGGGGCCATATTTCGGAATAAAAGGCGGAGGTACAGGAGCGGGTATGGCACAAGTTATGCCGGCAGAAGATATCAACCTGCATTTCGTGGGCGACATGTATTCGGTAAGCAAAGCCAACAACCTGCTGGCGGCCATGATTGACAATCACCTGCAGCATGGTAATGAACTGAATATTGATCCGCGACGTATCATCTGGCGTAGGGTTATTGATCTAAATGACAGGGCATTGCGTGAAATTTTCATTGGTCTCGGGGGCGTAAAACATGGAATTCCCCGGCAAGACGGGTTCAATATCACACCTGCATCCGAGGTTATGGCTATGCTTTGTCTTGCAAAAGATTTCTGCGATCTTGGTGAAAGAATCGCAAGAACAATCGTAGCCTTTACCTTCAGGGGAGAACCTATACGGGCAAAAGACCTGCTGGCAGACGGAGCGATGCAGATACTCCTGAGGGATACCATTCACCCGAACCTTGTTCAAACACTTGAAGGCACCCCTGCATTTGTCCATGCCGGGCCGTTTGCAAACATTGCACAAGGCACCAATTCAGTAATAGCCACAAAAATGGCCCTGAAACTTGCCGACTATGTGGTTACAGAAGCAGGGTTTGCCTCTGACCTGGGAGCCGAGAAATTTTTTCATATAAAATGCCGCAGTGCAGGACTTGAGCCCAAAGCAGTCGTAATTGTTGCCACTATAAAAGCATTGAAATACCACGGATGGAATAACGAAAACGGCGGTTTCGACAATCTTGATAAACATATTGAAAACATCAGGTTGTTTGGGCTTGAACCTGTAGTTGCCATCAATAAGTTTGATGATGACCAGCCTGAAGACCTTGATCAGGTGCTCGGTTATTACACAAAAAATGGAGTAAAAGCGGTAGTTGCAAATCATTATAAAGAAGGAGGGAAAGGCGCTGCCGAACTGGCAAAGGCTGTGATCGAAACTATTAACCTTAATAAGGAAAAACACCTCAAATTCCTATACCCTCCTGAGATGGCGGTAAAAGATAAAATAACTGTAATTGCACAAAAAATTTACGGCGCCGATGGGGTAGACTTTGACATAAAAGCAGAAAATGACCTCAACCTCATTACCAAACACGGATATGACAATCTGCCGGTTTGTATCGCAAAAACTGCCAGGTCGCTTTCTGATAATGAGAAATTGCAGGGCAGGCCAAGAGGGTTCAGAATTACTGTGAATGAAGCAAGAATTTCGGCAGGTGCCGGTTTTGTCGTTATTATTTGCGGAAACATTATGACCATGCCCGGACTGCCAAAGGTACCGGCCGCAACAAAAATGCGCGTATTGCCGAATGGCAAAGCAGTAGGATTGTGTTAATCCCGTTGCTGGTTTAAAGACTATTATTAAAAAAAAAGCGGACTGTTTGCAATCCGCTTTTTCTAATATTTTTATATAACTATCAGACTCTTCTTTCCTGTATCCTTGCTTTTTTACCGGTAAGGTTTCTCAGGTAGAAAATCCTTGCCCTTCTTACTTTACCAAATTTGTTCACTTCAATCTTTTCGATAAAGGGCGAAAGAACCGGGAAAATTCTCTCAACACCGATATTACCAGACATTTTACGTACCGTAAAAGTTTCGTTGATACCGGAACCTCTGCGCTGCAAAACTACACCGCGATATTGCTGAATTCTCTCTTTGTTACCTTCTTTTATCTTATAATGAACAGTCACTGTATCCCCTGCGGTAAACTTAGGGTATTCTTTCTTTATATCAAAGTGACTTTCAATAGTTTTCAGTTTGTCCATTCTTGCCAAAAATTAATTCTTAGTACCCAAATTTTTCAGAGCGCAATATTAGCAATAATTTTTTACATGAAGCAAAAATATTTGCATTATTTTGTAAAGAAAAGCAATTTTAATGTGAGGTACCCCCGGGTTCCAGAAATTTATCCCCTGTTTCATTTATCAGTCTTTTGTACCAATCCTGGCTATAACCGGGATACTCAACAGCGGGGTTTCTCTCATCCTCAACCTTAACTTTTACATTACCGTCCATGTATTTTGTAAAAAGATACCTGTATAGCTGTTTCCATTCACTCACGGTGTTATTGCCGGCATTGGCCGAATACATTGTAAGGAATTCACGTCCTTTGGCTGTATCTGATTTATATATCCCGAGGGCAGTTTTATCCACCGCATCAGTAATTTGAATATAATGATTTTCAAGTTGCTGCTGTTTTTTTTGAATATCCGCGATCATGAGGTTATAACGCAGATACGCAAAATTAGAAACCTGGTTAAAGACCCAGAAAGCAGCATCTTCACTAAACTCCATCATAGAACCGTTGCCTTCCGCATACGATTCCGGAACATCTGTTATCCCGCAATACATTGGTGAATATACGGTGCTGTATGTATCGTCTACCCCAAACCACAGGATACCGCCAATGTGGTCCGGCAACCAGGAACGCGATTGTGCTATAAACGAAAAACCGGTCTGCTGTGTAGAAGTAGCCCTTTCGTTAAAGTAGGTCTTGCCATCTACCTCCCATGTCAGCGGTCTCCACCTTACAATGCTTTTGTTTGGTCCGGCACCAGGATCGAGGGTCATATCAAGAGGTGTACCCTGGTAGTAATCGCGCATGATACCAATCATGTCTTTAAGCGTAATTTTCTTGTCGGGTTTTATCCATAAAGGCATCTTGTTCTTAAGGTTTTCACCCTTTGCGTAATCAAGATACTTGTCCATACCGCCTGTTACGCGGTTGAAACCTGCCCATACCCTCGCTTCACAAAACCTCGCGCCTCCAAAATCCACAGGTGCGTATGTGTCTGAAAAACTAAAAGCCTCATCGGTGCCGCTATAATAGCCTTTCTCCCGGGCAAATGAAATCACATCAGGGGCATAAAGGCAGTTTTCGGGATCGTTGAGCGGAAAAGTTGTAATCCTGGCCTGGTTCGCATGACCGCTTATGTATCCATCGGGTATTCTCAAAGCAACCCAAACAGCGCCTTTGTTTGCATTAACCAAAGTTGCATTTTTGCCTTTCCCGGCGCTTACCATATTCGTCCCTTTTCCTATCATCTCCATTATCCATACTTCATTAGGGTCTGAGATAGAAAATGACTCACCCGAGCTGTAATAGCCATATTCTGCAACTAAACCTGTCATGATCTTAATTGCCTCCCTTGCCGTTCTGGAACGTTGCAGGGCAATGTACATCAGGCTTCCGTAATCAATAATGCCGGTGGTATCAACCAGTTCTGGCTTACCCCCATAGGTGGTTTCTCCAATAGCAACCTGGTGTTCATTCATATTGCCGATGACCGAATAGGTATGTCTGACCTGACTGATTTTTCCCAGAAATTTCCCGGTATCCCATTCATAAACGTCAAGCATAGTACCTTCGGGGTAATCGGAAGCAGGCCAATGATAGAGTTCTCCATAGAGCACATGTGAATCGGCTGAATAGCTTATCATTGTTGATCCATCGGCAGATGCCCCACGGGTAACAAGAAAATTTGTACACGGATATAAATTATTTACAAAAAAAAATGATATAAAAATAAGTGTGGCAAGGTTCTTGCGTGTCATAATTATAGATTTTGATATGAAATGTCTAAAATAAGATTATTTTAAAAATTTTTACATGAGTTTTTTCATATCAGAAAAATGAGTTCTTTGAAAATATTAAACGAAAAGATTTTCTAACCATAAAAAAACAGAGGTAAGCATTAAATAATGTTTAGTTAATCAAAAATTAACCCGTTGTTTTTGGGTATTGCTTAATTTTGTACCATGTTTTTTTAGGATTGTTAATAACAAGTTCATAAATTCTTTCATAGCATAAAAAGTTTTGGTTAGTTTTAGTTTTTAGTAGTTAGTAGGTTTAGTTAATAATTAGATTGTCATTTTGTAGTTAGGGTTAAGGTTGGGTGAGAGTTAACAAACTCTCACCCTTTTTTTTTGTAAAATCCGGGGTTATCGCCCTGGCGCTGCAATGTGTATGGTTCCTGATGAAGTATCTGACAATGCCCCGGTTACCGATGCAAAACAGTTGATCTCATTTCTGTACCTAAGCACTCCAAGAAAACCAAATATTAATGCCTCTTTATATTTAACCAACATGGCATCGGGTATTACTATCCGAACAGCTGTTTTTGCAGTTATAAGTGATACCAGAAAATCGTTAAAGGCACCTCCGCCTGTTAAAAAAACGTTGCCTTCTTTCTTTCTGTTTAAGGTATTGGCAACCTGTATGGCTATGTGCTCATATACAGTTCTAAGTATATTTTCAAACGAATCGTCAAAAGACAAAACAACTTTCATGAATACATCCTCAAACCATTCCCGGCCAAGCGACTTGGGATGTTGCTCTTTGTAATAAACAATCCCATTCAGTTTGTTCAGCAATTGTGCGTTTATCAAACCGGTTGCTCCAGTCTGTCCTTTATCATCGAAAGGTTTTCCTGCTTTGTTCATCCACTGGTTTATAAAAATATTCACCGGGCAAATGTCAAATGCTATTCGTTGGCCTTTATCCTTAAAAGAAATATTAGAGAACCCGCCAAAGTTAAGGCAAAAATCATACTGATTAAAAAGCAACTCATCGCCAACAGGCACCAGGGGCGCTCCCTGTCCGCCATATGCCGTGTCAAGCAGCCTGAAATCACTCACGGTGTCCAACCCTGTAGCTGCAGCAATATGTGCACCGCTGCCTAACTGAAAAGTCCATCCTCTGCCGGGTTGATGAAAAACAGTATGTCCATGTGATGCCACAAGTCCGGCCTTTAAATTGTGCCTCTTGAGAAATTTGTTAATTTCAAAGCCGATGTATCTTCCATAGACGGCATGTTTGTCAATAAGTTCAGGGCCATTGAAATTAAAGGCTTCAGAAAGGTAACCAGACATCTCCTTGTCATATTCTATGGTTTCGGCTTCTTTAAGCTCAAAAACCCATCCTTCAGGTTTTTTTTTGAACATGCAAAAAGCAAGGTCAAGACCGTCGAGGCTTGTCCCCGACATCACTCCAACAACTTTATATTGTTCCATCCGCTTTAATTGTAAAACGTTGACCTGTAAACAGCAATATTATTCCTTTCATCCACCACCACCACCTCGATGGAATGCAACCCTTCACCTTTGATCCTTGAGTTATCGAGCCTGTAACTCAGCATATCCTCTTTGGCATCGTATTCAAAAAGCGCCCATTCATTATCAATGTATCCGTTGTATGATTTTATGCCGGAAAAATCATCCGTGATCTTAAATTTTATGATGTCGCCGGCCTGGAATATTCCGTTATTTTTAAAGTCCAAAGGCTTAATATCTGGCGGGATTGTATCGAGGGCGATAAAAAACCTTCCGAACTTCCTGACTGAAGCTTCAATAAAACCGTTGTTCCATGCACCACCTTCGGCAACCTGCTTATTTTCCCTGTCAAGACATGCAATCAATGCTTTGGTATAATATTGACGTGCTAAATTTTCTGCTTTTATTGCAAGGGTATATGAACGGCCAACAGGCACCAAATCTGAATGAACAAAATGCAGGGGTGAGTATAAGAGCGTGTCAACCTCAAGGGCCGAACAGGTAAAATTTATATTCTTAAACAATGTATTCGGCTGCATTGATATCCTGCACCCATCGCCAATGTATCCGTTGAATTGATGGTAGTATAAAGTTCTTACAAAAGAACTGTCAATAACATATTTTGGTTCAAGACACACTGCTGGCCCGCCTTTGACCATAAAACTCAGGACAGAAGTGTTCAGGTAGGTGTCTTTAACCTCTATTTTTATATTATAAACAGAGTCGGGCTGAAAATTCACCACACCGCCATCTTTAATTATCCTGTATATGCTTAATTTATTATTTGGATCGGGGAAAAGTTTATGCAGTTTTATTTTCTGCAGTATATACTCCTCATAGTCAACATGGCTGCTGATATATTTTGATTCGTCAAATGAGAATTTATCCATCAGGTGATAATAATATACCAAGCCATTTACCGAGAGTTCTATAGAATATACAGTGCATTTGTTTCCCGATCCGTTGAGATAATCATAAGTTTCAATACCAAAACCTGTATTGCCTGAAATAAGAACAGTATCTTTTAGTGTATAGCCATCCTTTGTTTTAACCGGTCTCAATATCATTTTGCCGGGTTTACCATTGATTAAGCTTCTGAATTCATCAACTGGATAGATGGCAAGGTTCACAATTTCAGGCCTGATATTATCTGTAATGTTGAAATTGAATTTCAGCGCATTAAGTGGATGCTGGTTTTGGTCCCTGATTTCAAAGTGCAGATGGGGGCCTCCTGAATACCCGGTATTTCCCGATTTGGCTATGAATTGTCTCTTCGAAACCGGAAATTCATTTTTACCGGGGTAGACATCTACTTCAAATTTCTTGACTGCATACTGGTAACTGTTGATATACTTTTCAACTTCAGGCATATATTCGTTAAGATGCGCGTAAACCGTTGTAAACCCGTTAGGATGGGTAATATACAGCGATTTACCGTAGCTTCCGCTCTGCACCTTGATCCTTGAAATATACCCTTCATCCGAGGCATATACATTTTTACCAATCTGTTGTTGAGTTTTAAAATCAAGGCCTGAATGAAAATGGGTACCCCTGAGTTCGCCAAAATTAGCCGACAAAAAAAGCGGAATATCAAGAGGGGGTGCAAAATCGTATTGATTGTAAGACTTTTGGGCGTAACTGCCTGCAGACCCAAGCAAAATGTAAACTACCGAAAAGACACGAAATAACTGCATACAATGAAAAATTAAGATCAAAATAAATGCTAAGATAAGACTTGATTTTTAAATGCCGCACATCGGTTTGGCATTCATAAAATTTTATAACTTTGTTAAAAAATGTTTAATTTTTCATGTATCTTTGCTTCTGATGGAAACCACAATTGATGCTTTAACAAGTAATTTAAGAACCAGGATTAAAAAACTGATTTCACTTTACGAAGAAACAAAAACTAAAAACCAAACCCTTGAATTAAATAACAGGGAACTTTCAGAAAAAAATAGTATATTAGAAAAAAAACTGGCAGAAACAGAAAAAAAATACGATAATATAAAAATTGCAAAAACGATTTTAGCAACAGGAGACAGTTCGCACGATGCTAAAATCAAAGTAAACAAAATAGTGCGGGAAATAGATAAGTGTATTGCTCTTTTAAATAGATAGGATTTAATAAATATAAATGGAGGATAAACTTTCAATAAAAGTAAATGTAGCCGACAGGTTTTATCCTTTAAAGATTGATATTAACGACGAGGAGAAAATTAGAAAAGCAGCCAGGTTGATTAACGATAAGGTTCTTTTATACAAGCAGCGTTACAGCGACAAAGACACGCAGGATTTTTTGGCCATGGCGGCATTGCAATATGCCATCAAGGTAATTGAATCGGAGCAACATAATAATTCTGCTGTTATGGAACAAAGCCTGAAAGAACTTGACGAAGAACTGGCCGAATATCTCAAAGGAGAGTAATAAGGTTCTTTAACATAGACAAGAAATAGCCCGCATAGTTTCTTCATTCGATTGTGAAACTCAACATTAAACAAATTGGAGCTTCACTCAGTTATTCAAGAGCAGGCCTTATTTCCGGTTCGCCGGAAAATCCCGACTCGTCGGGATCATTGGAAACTCGACAATAACTGGACGTTCCACCCATGTCTTACTGGGGTTTTATCAAAAGCTGGAGAAATGTATGCGGGTTTTTTTATATACTAAAAATTAACAAAAATGATAGATATATTATTGATAACAGAAAGCCCGGCAATGCTGAAATTTCTTATCACCGGGGCTTTTTCCTTTACAGGGGGTGCAGCCATCTCCTATTTTATCTGGCAGATAGCGCTAAGGCATAAGAAAGAACAGATCGTCAAAGATGCCGAAACAGAGGCAGAAGTAATTAAAAAAGACAAAATGCTGCAGGCAAAAGAAAGGTTCCTGCAATTGAAATCCGATCACGAGAAGTTTATCAACGAGAGAAACAGCAAAATGACCATTGCTGAATCGCGTATCAAGCAGAAGGAGACGCAGCTTTCGCAAAAAATTGAAGAAACCCAGCGTGCCAAAAACGAAATTGAGATTATCAGGGAGAACCTCAATGCACAGTTGTCGCTGGTAGACAAAAAAAATGAAGAGCTGGAAAAACTGCATAAGCAGCAAGTAGAACAACTGGAAGCCATATCTGGCATCTCAGGCGAACAAGCCAAAAACCAGTTGATCGAATCGCTTAAAGAAGAGGCTAAAACCGATGCGATGTCGCTGATCAACGAAATAATGGATGAGGCCAAGATGACCGCTTCGCGCAACGCGAAGAAAATCATCATCGAAACCATCCAGCGTGTTGCCAGTGAAACGGCCATTGAAAATTCTGTTACGGTCTTCAATATCGAATCGGATGAGATCAAAGGCAGGATCATAGGTCGTGAAGGCCGCAACATCAGGGCACTTGAAGCAGCCACCGGCGTTGAGATAATTGTGGACGACACCCCGGAGGCTATCATCCTCTCAGCTTTTGACCCTGTTCGGAGGGAAATAGCAAGGCTCGCGCTTCACCAGCTCGTTACCGACGGAAGGATACACCCGGCCAGAATTGAGGAAATCGTGTCAAAAACACAAAAACAGATAGAAGAAGAGATTATTGAAATCGGCAAGCGCACAACCATTGACCTTGGTATTCACGGGCTTCACCCTGAACTGATAAGACTGGTGGGGAAAATGAAATACCGTTCTTCATACGGTCAGAACCTGTTGCAACACTCGAGGGAAGTTGCCAATCTTTGCTCGATTATGGCCTCAGAACTCGGACTGAACCCGAAATTAGCCAAACGTGCCGGACTGCTGCATGATATCGGCAAAGTGCCAGATGATGAGCCCGAACTTCCGCATGCAGTCTTCGGGATGAAACTCGCAGAAAAATATAAGGAAAAACCTGAAATATGCAATGCCATTGGCGCACATCATGACGAGGTTGAAATGACCAGTCTCATTGCACCAATCGTGCAGGTTTGCGATGCTATTTCGGGCGCCCGCCCGGGAGCACGCAGAGAGGTTGTACAGTCGTATATAAAAAGGCTTAAAGAACTTGAATCGCTGGCACTTTCATACCCAGGGGTATTGAAAACATATGCCATCCAGGCCGGTCGCGAATTACGCGTAATTGTTGGCAGCGATAAAGTTGACGACAAAGAAGCCGAAAACCTCTCGTTTGAAATTTCCAAGAAAATACAAAATGAAATGACCTATCCCGGACAGATAAAAATAACAGTGATAAGGGAAACAAGGGCAGTTGCCTATGCAAAATAAATACCTACAGGAACTTCTTCAAAAGATTCCTAGAAGTTCCTGTAATCTTTCAATTTTTTCAGTAAAATCAAGCTTTTTATAAGAGAGTATCAGGTTATTAATCAACCTGACCATGATATCGCTGTTTGAACAGGGAACATAATACTCCTGTCTCTGCTCCAGTTGCTGCTGCTTTATGAAATAGTCAATTTCACGCCTGCCCAATACAGCGCCTTTGTTGTACGGGTTTATATAGAACAAAATATCCTCTTTCTCATCTTCAGAATCGTGCTGCCTGTATTCATCTTTATAGGCAAGAATAAAGTTCTTTGGAAGGTTAACCCCATAAATGGGCAGGTTTAACTTTTGTGCCACTGCAAGATATACTATGGCAAGTGAGATGGGGTTCCCCCGCTTTGTTTCAAGCACCTGGTTTATAAATGAATTCTGCGGTGAATAAAAGTTGGTTGAATTTCTTTTAAACTTGTGAATTTCAAATATAATGTAATTAATGACCTTGATCTTCTCGAGTGCTGTAAGGTTATTGTTAATCTCAAGCCATACATCTTTCCTTATCTTTTCAATTTCTTTGTCCTGTGCTTCAAAAGAAAGTTCGGGAAACTGAAATTGTGCAAGGTAAACAGCGCCCTCGAGAATATTTTCAGCGCCTGATCTGACCCAGTTCTGCAGGTTCTTTTTGGCATGGGTAAATTGTATTTTCTGAATTACATTTTCAAGCCTTTCCTGTAACTGTTCGTTAAGGGTTGTTTCCCATGCTTTCTCAAGTTCAGGTATCGCTTCCGGCCCCTGGTTAAGAAGGTTAGAAGAAACTACATTGATCACTTCGTTGTCTGAATCGTCAAGCAACGAAATCAAAGCTTTAAGTTCCTTAATATCAATGGTCATATCAGTGTATAATATAATATCGTCAAATACTATATGGTCAATGGTTTAAGGAATAACATACCCAGTTAAACTTTTGATTTCTGATTGTTACAAAATTATAAAATAACATTCAAAAAATCACAGGCCATATATTTATGTGTTAAAACTAATTACCAAAACTATTTAAAATGGATATGAACAGCAATTTTTGAAATGGCCAGTTATTAACAATTTTACCTGTATGGAAAAATGCCCGGGATATTTTTTTAAACAGTAAACAGTTCATAAGTCCGAAAGGCTTTCATGCAAGATAAATTGAAAGTTTTGTATCTTTGGCCAAAAAGTATAAAAATGATACAAAGGGCACAGTCTGTGTATTTATTCCTGGTAGTAGTTTTGATGAGTTTTTACCTTATATTCCCCATAATAACTTTCGGAACAGGAGATGAAATGCAATACAGGTTTTTTAGTTACGCGCTTAAAAAAACCATGGATGGGGAAACACAAAAACTTATGTCTTCCTGGCCACTTTTTTTCCTGGTGTTGGTCATTGCCGGTATCAGTTTTTATACTATCTTTTTGTTTCATCGGCGTATGGTGCAAATGAGGCTGTGTGTTTACAATATTTTATTATTGATAGGGTTGCTGGGTCTTACCTATTTCTATTTTCGCTTTATACAGAAATCTTTTGAAGTCACCCATCATGCCTTCAAAATTGGCATTATTTTTCCGGTGTTGTGTATCGCGTTAAGCATTATGGCTTTTAGCGGTATCAGGAGGGACGAGTTACTTGTAAAGACTTATGAGAGGTTAAGAAAATAGCGTTGCACTAAAAAATGCCCATAGATAAAGCCTCATTAAGCACAAGACTTTACCTTAAGATTTCCATATGTTCCTGATCAGTGATTTTTTCACAGTACCTGCATTTGAGTTTTACGTCTTTCTTTGAAAGGACATCAAATTTTGTAACGATTTTTTCGCTGTTGGTAATGCATTTAGGGTTCATGCATTTAACAATTCCCGTGATTTCGTCGGGTACTTCAACTACCTTTTTTTCAACAACTTCGTAGTTTTTTATGATATTCAGTTTTGCATCGGGGGCAACCAAAGCTATTTTATTAATATCCTTATCTTTAAAAAAGATATCCGATAATTTAATAATGGCCTTACGCCCAAGCTTTTTGCTTTCGAGGTTTGTGCCGAATGTTATGGTTTTGTCAATTTTATCGAGGCCAAGAATTGAGATTACTTTAAACAGGCTTTTGGCGCTGATGTGATCTATCACAGTTCCATCTTTAATGGCGCTAACAACAAGTATTTTATCTTTCATAGCGGTTATCAGATTAGTCCAAGTATACTTGATATGATTGCCTGGCGCACGTAAACACCATTCAGCGCCTGGGTAAAATAATATGCTTTGGGGTTTTCATCCACGCAGGGGTCAATTTCGTTAACACGGGGCAATGGATGCAACACCTTCATGCCCGGCTTGGTGTTTACCAGCATATGGTCCTTCAGAATATAAGCGTTTTTCGTTTTTTCATATTCTATCGGGTCAGAAAACCTTTCTTTTTGCACCCTTGTCATGTATATAATATCTGCTTCGGAAACAATATCGGTAAAATCTTTATGCTCATAATATTTAAGACCCAGATTATCAAGCACAATTTTGTATTCTTCCGGCATTTTAAGTTCCTCGGGTGAGATAAAGTTGAAAGTGATTTTGTTGAATTTTGACATAGCCATAAGCAAAGAGTGCACTGTACGCCCGTATTTCAGGTCCCCCACCATAAAAATATTGATATTGTCGAGCCTGCCCTGGGTTTTTCTGATTGAATAGAGATCAAGCAAAGTTTGTGTAGGATGCTGGTTTGCCCCGTCTCCTGCATTGATTATAGGCACCTGTGAAATTTCGCTTGCAAACCTTGCGCTGCCTTCAAGCGGATGTCTCATCACGATTAAATCGCAGTAATTGCTGACAATTTTTATCGTATCGTAAAGTGTTTCACCTTTTGTTACGCTGGAGGAGTTTGAATCGCTGAAACCAACTATCCTTCCCCCCAACCTGTTTACAGCACTTTCGAATGATATTCGCGTGCGGGTGGAGGGTTCAAAAAAAAGAGTTGCCACAATTTTTCCGGCCAACAATTCCCTTACCGGTTTTTTTTCAAACTCTTCTGCAAGATCAAGAATCTTAAGGTATTCGTCTTTACTGTAATCGTTGATAGAAACAAGGCTTCGGTTTTTCATTTTCAAATCTGATTTACCAAATTTAATCAAAAATAGTTATGTAAGTTTATGATAAATACATGCCATACTATCGTTTTTATAAAAATTTTCATATTAAAGAAATGTGAATGTCCTTAAAGGGACTAAATTTTTCAGCCAGTAATGTCGCGAAGCTCCGCCTGATTTTTACCTTCAGGTAACAATGTTCATCGTATAGCTGCTCAATTATCTCACAGTTAAAAGATTGTAAAACCCTGTTTATTTCGCTGAGGTGTTTATATTCAAATTTTAATTCGGCACTTTTATAAAGATAATCTTTAACAATTCTGGCATGGGACAGGGCGTCTTCGGCTGCGCTTTTGTATGCATTGACCAGTCCGCCCGTACCGAGCAATTTGCCGCCAAAATAGCGTACCACAACAATCAGCACATTGGTAAGCCCGAAAGACTGAATTTGCCCGTAGATTGGTTTTCCTGCAGTACCCGATGGCTCCCCGTCGTCGTTGGTGCGATATATCAAACGATCTACACCCATCTTATATGCATAGCAATGATGGCGCGCATCGTGATACTTCTTCCTGAGA
The DNA here is from genome assembly GCA_016936215.1 of Bacteroidales bacterium. Taxonomy (GTDB): domain Bacteria; phylum Bacteroidota; class Bacteroidia; order Bacteroidales; family UBA10428; genus JAFGPL01. The sequence continues at coordinate 17,646 of JAFGPL010000220.1, read as the reverse complement.
TTTTCAATAATCGTTCTGGCATCTTCTTCACTGTATACAGGAAAAGCAAATGCCAGAAACCTGCTGCCTTTGTCTTTAAATAAGCCCTCGCACGGTGAGGCAATCGTCAGATAAGTGTCTTCGTTTTTCAATTTTTCACCGCTGTCCTGATGATATTTTTAATCTGTATGTAAAAAAAAAGGCTGTTATAAAATTGAACAGCCTTTGTAGTTTTTCAAAACTTTAGTTTCTTTTCGATTTCGTCCATCTGCCCCTTAAAGGCTTTATCGGTTTCGAGCAGGTTATTTACTGTTTTACATGCATGTAATACCGTAGCATGGTCTTTACCTCCTATCTGCGAACCAATAGTGGCCAGCGATGCCTTTGTGAGATTTTTGGAGAAAAACATTGCTACCTGCCTGGCCTGCACAATTTCTCTTTTACGGGTTTTGGTCTGGATTGAATCAACGGGGATTTCAAAAAATCCACAAACCACCTTTTGAATATAATCAATGGAAACTTCCCGCTTCGTATTCTTTATAAGCTTGTCAATCATCTCTTTGGCAAGCTCGAGTGTAATTTCTTTTTTGTTAAGGGTTGATTGTGCAAGCAGCGAAATAAGTGCGCCTTCAAGTTCCCTGATATTGTCGGTTATATGGCTTGCAATATACTCAATCACATCTTCGGGCAGTTCAATACCATCTTTATAGGTTTTTTTCCTTAGAATGGCAATGCGTGTTTCATAATCGGGTATCTGCAAATCGGCAGATAAGCCCCATTTAAACCTTGACAGGAGCCGCTGTTCCAAACCCTGCAGTTCAACCGGGGGTTTATCTGAAGTAAGGATGAGTTGTTTGCCCGACTGGTGCAGATGATTAAAGATATGGAAAAAAATATCCTGGGTTTTTTCTTTACCGGCAAATTCATGAACGTCATCAATGATCAGAACATCAATCATCTGGTAAAAATGCAGGAAATCATTCTTGTTGTTGTTTCTGATTGATTCAACAAATTGGGTCTGAAACCTGTTGGCATTAACATAAAGCACCACCTTGTCGGGGAATTTGTTTTTAATTTCAATGCCAATAGCCTGTGCGAGGTGGGTTTTCCCGAGCCCCGAATCGCCATAAATCAGCAACGGGTTAAAAGCAGTCCCCCCTGGATTGCTGGCCACGGCATACCCTGCAGACCTTGCAAGCCGGTTACATTCTCCTTCAATAAAATTATCGAACGAATTCTCGGGGTTAAGGCGGGGATCAATGCTTAGCTTTTTTATGCCGGGTATGATAAACGGATTTTTAATACCGCTCTCTTCTGTGAGCGGCATACTTACAGGCTTGTTTTTCAGCTCTGTCTGGTTTTTTGCAGGAAATTTCACTGTATATGGCCTGGAGTTGAAATTGTTATTCTCCATCACGATACTGTATTCCAGCTTGGCATCATACCCCAGCTCTTTTCTCAGCGTTTTGCTAATGATCTCAATGTACTTTTCCTCAAGATACTCATAGAAAAAAGGACTCGGAACCTGAATGGTCAGTACCTTTTCTTCCAGTTTAACGGGAACAATAGGTTCAAACCAGGTTCTGAAACTGATTGAGGGTACATTATCTCTAATTACCTTTAAGCAGTTGTTCCAAATTTCTTCGTGGTGCATATTTTTATGCTTAGGTGTTTAAAAAATTAAGGTTAATTTTTAATCGTATAGCAATATTGTGAAAAAAAAAATAAAAAAAAAATTTAATTTCCCTTGACTTTTAATATTAAGTATTATTGAATTTACAATCAGAAAATTAATTTCGTCAAAAAAAAATTAAAAACATATGTTATTATATATCTTATACTTAGATAATATGAACCTTAAAAAATTGTTAATTAATCGTTTATTGAATTTTAATTAAAGCAAAGTTTAATCAATTACCCAAAAACTTTATTAAGAATTATTTTAAATAAGCTTTTTTTCAGTCAATCATGAAATGTTAATAACTAAACCCCATATAATAATCATTCAAAATTGCAATGATTAAAACAACTTTTACAGATAAAAAATAACGTTCGTTAAGTAACTATACCAGCGTGGGTTAAAAATGGATGACTGAATGTCAGTTGTTTTCCTTTTCTTTATCTTTTTTGCCAAAAAGTGAAAAATGTACATATCTTTTCGGGTGGTCGCGCAAATCTTTTAATAAAAGATCAAGACTTTCCGATACACTTTTAAGGTTGTTATAAAGTGAATCATTATTCACCAGTAAGCCAAGGCTTCCCTCCCCATTATCTACCTTAGTGAGTATTTGTGCGCTGTTCTGAAGGGTGATGCTGGCATTATCAATAGCCGATTTTAGATCAGAGCTGGCAACCGAATCAGAAACAGTGGCAAAATTCACCATAATCATTTTAAGTTCAGCGTTGCTTTTCTTAAGGTTTTCGGTTACTGATGCAAGATTATCGAGGCTTGCCTTTAGCGACCCGCCCGGGGCAAGGCTTCGGTCCAGAGACCCGGCAACATTCCCGGCGTGTTCGAGGGTGGTATGAAACAGGGCTGCGCTTTGTTCGTTTACCAGCATATTCAGCGAGGCCAGCAGTGAATCTAATCTTGAAACTGCAAGCAAGGCCTGATCTTTTACAGGATCAATAATTGCAGATAACCCCCTGTCAAGCCGGCCGGGGACAGTGTCGCCCGATTCGTAAACCGTATCATTAACAGCAAGCAATAACCTTACATCCTTGGTACCTGAAACAATACTCGAACTGTAAATTTCAAAGACAGAATTCCTTGGAATCTCAATTTTTTCTTTAATATTATATTTTACAATGATATCCCCGTTACCCTGTTTATCGAATTCAATCCCGCTAACATTGCCGATACGGAAACCTCTAAGATAGATAACCCCCGATTCGATAAGCCCGTCAATATTTTCGTATGTTGAATAGTAATAATCAGAAGATTTAAAAACATTGATCCCTTTCAGATAATTCATACCCCAGATAAGCAATGCAATGGTTATGATAGCGACAATTCCTATTTTCAATTCTCTTGAAAGTTTCATTATTATGGTTTTAATTGTTGTCTGTAGTAGTGAGTTTTAACGCCTGTTCCATGGGTATTACCTTCCCGTTTTTCAAAGCAATTACAAAGGCATCGGGAAATTTATTTTTAACCCATTTGCTGTATTCCACAATCTCGTTGTAAGTTTTTTTACTGCCTACGGCGTATTTATAATAGTTATTCTCTTTAAATTCATACACATCGGTAATTTCTTTAAAAAAATCTGAATCAAGCGGAATTCTTTTGCCTGAAACAGCTACCTGCACTTTAAACTCAATTCCTTTTTCGTTTTTGCCGGTTTCGGAATGACTTTTTTTAACAGATTTATTTTCAACGACTTCTGCGGTTTCTTTCGCATCAACGGTATCCATTGTTGTAATCACTGTTGCCGAATCCGTTACTGTATTTTCTTTAATGATACCTGCTGCAGCAATGCTCCGTGATTCAATAAAGTGTTTATAATCCCTGAACGCCCTGAATATTGCCGAAGCAATATAATCCTGTCCTTCTTCAGACATAAGGTAGCGTTCCTCCTCGGGATTGGTAACAAACCCTGTTTCAATTAGTACACCGGGCATAGATGTTTGTGCAAGCACAAGTAATCCCTGCTGTTTTACCCCCCGGTCTTTTCTTCTGGCCCGGTCACGAAACTGGTCCTGAACGTTTTTGGCAAAATTAATACTGTGGTCAAAATATATGCTCTGCATAAGGGTAAGCATAATATATGACTCGGGGGATTCGGGGTTGAACCCCTCGTACCTGGCACTGTAATCCTCTTCAAGCAGAATCACAGAGTTCTCTTTTTTGGCTACCTCGAAATTCTCTTCTGCCCGGTGCAAGCCAAGCACAAGCGTTTCGGTACCGTCTACATCTTTCCTGGTAAGACCATTGGCATGAATGGAAATAAACAGATCAGCTTTACTGTTATTGGCAATTTCGGCCCGCTTGTAAAGGGGGATAAATTCATCGGTTTTTCGTGTATAGATAACTTTTACATCATTGAATTTTGTTTCAATATAATTACCAAGCTTTAATGCTATAGCGAGTACCACATCTTTTTCACAGGTTTTTGTGCCCACAGACCCGGGGTCTTTCCCCCCATGCCCGGGATCAATCACCACAGTTCTGAGGTGATATTCAAGGTTACCTGAATTTTGAGCTCCCAGTGAAAGAAAATGCAGAAAAAATATAAGAATTAATACAATTTTACGTTCTATTGCGGATATACTTATATTTACAATATGCATCTATAATCACGTTATTTTATTAGTTTTGCAGCTTCTGTAGAACTGACTGCTACAAAAATAGTATTAAAATTGTTTACTAGAACATTAATTTTTCAAATAGTCGTTTGTTTGTTGACGGGGATTTGTATACCTGCCATGTCACAGGATACAGATTTGCCAAAGGATACACTTGTTAATAAGTTTCTTCCCGACACCATTTCTGCAGATACAGTATTTGGCGATAGCATTTTTGCTGACACAACTTCAGCCGATACCCTGTTAATGAATAGCATTGCTGATACAATTTCAATTCCGGTCGGCAAAAGCGGCAGCAAACAGAGCATTGATTCGAAAGTAACATACACTGCAAAAGATTCGATGGTTACTTCGGTAAGCGACCGCAAACTATATCTTTACGGCGAAACACAGGTGAATTATGAAAACATTGAATTAAAAGCCGATTACATGGCTTTTGACATGGGCAACAGCGTTGTTAAGGCCACCAGTATGAACGACTCCACGGGAAATCCTATCGGAAAGCCTTCTTTTAAGCAGGATGCCGAGACTTTCGAATCAGATACCATAAGTTACAACTTCAAGACCAAAAAGGGGATGATAAAAAATATTGTCACCCAGCAGGGTGAAGGATTCCTGCACAGCCAGATTACGAAAAAACATGCAAGCGGGCATATTCACATTAAAAATGGACGGTATACCACCTGCGATGCCCCGCACCCCCACTTTTATATCGGGCTTACAAAAGCCATTGCCATCCCCGATGATAAAATCATAAGCGGACCGGCATACCTGGTAATTGAGGATATTCCGCTACCGATAATGCTTCCGTTTGGCTTTTTTCCAAATTCCAAAAGAAGGGCTGCAGGAATTTTAATCCCCTCTTACGGGGAAGAACAGGCAAGGGGTTTCTTTCTAAGGCAGGGCGGCATTTATATCCCCATCAGCGATTATTTTGATTTTGTCCTCCAGGCAGATGTTTATACCAGGGGGACGTTCGGTTTCAACGCCAAATCTACCTACAACTGGAAGTACCATTTTACCGGCAGTTTTGATGGTAAAATATATTTTAACAGGGTAAATGATGACCCGACTTACAACTCATATAACGATTATTCAATAAACTGGCGCCATTCACAATCGCCAAAAGCCAACCCCACGAGGACATTCAGCGCCAATGTTAGCATTTCAACTGCCAGTTACAATAAAAACTACAGTTACGACCAGGAGACCTACCTGCGAAATAACCAGAGCTCAAGCATTCAGTACAGTAAGCGCTGGGGCTCGATGTTCGCCCTCAACGCGACACTTAACCACAACCAGGACAACAGGACAAAGCAGGTCAATATGACCCTGCCTAATGTTGCATTTACGGTGAACCGGTTTTACCCCTTCAGGAGCAAAAACATGAAAGGCGCACCCAGGTGGTTCGAAAACATTCAGTTAAGTTACAGTTCCTCACTTCAAAATAAAATATCCGCCACCGATACCACATTGTTTAAGAAATTCGACTGGCGAAAAATGCAGAACGGCTTTTCTCATAGTATCCCTGTTTCAATGGCAAATATCAGGTTGCTGAAGGTTATAAACATCACCCCCAGCCTGAGTTACCAGGGAGTAGCCTACACCAGCAATATTGAAAAGAGTTATCCCGACACAGTGCCTTTTACCAAAAACCCTTCGGCTTATATCATTACCGATACCACTTTTGGTTTCAGATATGCGCATGCCATTAAGCCTTCCATCAGCATATCTGCCAGCCCGAAATTATACGGGATGTTCCAGTCAACAAACCCCAACTCTTATATCAGGGCGGTAAGGCATGTAATGACTTTTTCAGCAGGGTTTGGCTTTTCACCTGACATTTCAGACTATATGCCAAAATACTACCGCACCATCAGGTATCCACGTTCACCCAACGAAAAAGTCAATGAGCAAACTTATTCTATTTTTGATGGCTATTTGTATGGAACACCAGTAGCACGGGGAAGTGTTGGCGCTATCTCCCTTGGTTTCGGGAACAACCTCGAGATGAAGGTACTGTCAAAAAACGACACCACCGGTGAACCCAAAAAGGTTTCCATACTGGACAATCTTAACTTCAGCAGTTCTTATAACCCTTTCAAAGATTCCATGCGCCTGGCGGATATATCCATGAACGGCTCTACCCGCCTGTTTAACAATAAGGTGAGTTTAACCTTTGGTGGAAATTTCAGCCCCTACTCGATTGATAAAGCCGGCAGGCCTTATAACAGGCTTTACTTTAATGAAACGAGTAAATTGCTCAGGCTTACCCGTTTCAATTTCAGTTTAAGTACATCTTTACAGTCGGGGGGTGGCAAAAAATCTTCATCAGAAACAGGTGAACAGCCGCCTGAGGGCAACCGCACCACATACAATGATGAAGCAGACCTGTTCGTGGACTATGTGGATTTCAGCATACCCTGGACACTATCAATACAATATGCCTGGAATTACAGCAAAGCCGGACTTGTAAAAAATATTGACCATACAGTCCGTCTTTCGGGTGACCTGAGCCTGACCAAGAAATGGAAGATTGGCGGCAATACGGGTTATGATTTTATTGCAGGAAAGGTAGCTACAACCAACCTGAGCATTTCGCGCGACCTGCATTGCTGGACGATGCAGATAAGCGCCGTGCCTTTCGGGCCGCGTAAATCATATTCTTTCAGCATTAACGCGAAGTCGGCCATGCTGCGCGACCTGAAATGGGATAAACGTAAAAGCTGGTACGACAGTTATTAAAATGGATTACTGCAAAACCTAAAGGTTAACACAATGAAGAAAATAATTAAAACCCCAAAGGCCCCTGCAGCCATCGGGCCATATAGCCAGGCTGTGGAAATAAACGGCATGTTGTTTATCAGCGGCCAGATACCGGTTGATCCTGCCACCGGACAAATTGTTGAAGGGGGAACAGGGGAACAGACAAACCAGGTGTTGAAAAATATCGGGGCGGTGCTTGAAGCCGCCGGTTATCATTTTGAAAACGTGGTTAAGTGTACCTGCATGATGAAAGACATGAGCGATTTCCAGGCGATGAATGAGGTGTATGGCAGCTTTTTTAAAGAGAACCCTCCTGCCAGGGCAGCTTACCAGGTGGCACGCCTGCCTAAAGATGTAAATATCGAGATTGAAGCTATAGCTGTAAAGCAAAAAGAGGCTCTGTAAAAAGCCTCTTTTTTTATCATTCTGAGCGACAGCAAAGAATCTCCTTCACCACCACAGAGAGTAACCTATATTATTGAATATGAAATGTTTCAATCCATTATATCGGGATGAAACATGACAAATCGTGTTATTCAGATACTATTTCAAAAGGTATCTCAACAACCACTTCACGGTGAAGCCTTATTTTGGCTGTGTATTTACCTACTTCCTTTATAATATCCTCATGGAAGGAAATGTTCTTGCGGTCAATTTCATATCCTTTTTCAGCAAGCGCTTCAGCAACCTGAATGGTGTTCACAGAGCCGAAAATCTTTCCTTTCGAACTTGTTTTTGCACCTATGGTCAGTGAAACTGCTTTGAGTTTTTCAGCAAGTTCAGCAGCCTGCTCTTTCAGTTTGGCCTCTTTATGCGCCCTCTGCTTAATGGTTTCGGCATGCGATTTTTTTGCAGAAGCCGTGGCATTAATGGCCATGCCTTTAGGAATAAGGTAATTCAGGGCATAACCGTTTTTTACCTTCACAATTTCATCTTTATATCCCAGATTGGGTATATCCTGTTTTAATATAATTTCCATAATAATTCCTCCGGTTTATTTCAATAAGTCGGTTACATAAGGCAATAAGGCTATATGGCGCGCACGTTTAACAGCAGTGGCCACTTTGCGCTGAAATTTCAGCGATGTGCCGGTAACACGCCGCGGAAGTATCTTGCCCTGTTCATTCAGGAACTTCTTGAGAAATTCCGGATCTTTAAAGTCTACATATTTAATCCTGCTTTTTCTGAACCTGCAGAATTTTTTCTTTTTAATTTCTACAGTTGGGGGTGTTAAATATCTTATTTCATTCTGATTCTGTGCCATAGCTTATCCCTCCTTTACAGTTTCTTCGGTTTCTACTTTATTTTTCCTTTTTGTACTGTATTCCACAGCATATTTATCCAGTTTTACAGTAAGAAAGCGTATGATACGTTCATCACGCCTGTACTCAATCTCGAGTGTCTGGATAAGTTTGCTCGGTGCTTTAAACTCAATAAGGTAATAAAACCCTGTTGATTTTTTCTGAATAGGGTAAGCCAGCTTTCGTAAGCCCCAATTCTCTTCGTTGATGATTTCCCCGCCATTGGCAGTAATCACCTTTTTGAATTTTTCAACCGCTTCCTTCATCTGGGCCTCAGACAAAACGGGAGTTGTAATGAAAACGGTTTCGTATTGATTCATCATGATAATTAATTAATTAAACAATAAATAAAATTTTCGGAACGCAAAAGTATTAACTTTTTTATTCTAATCAAATTAATTTCAGCATATAATTACATTAAATCCGCAAGTTATTTTGGTTTTTGCTATCAGGCTTCGCCTATCCGCCTGCTTTAACAATACGGCGGACAGGCGCTCAGCCTGACAGTCGCCCTAAATGCAGTCGAAGGGTATTTATTACCAATTAAACAAATCACTATTGTCCGAATAAATTCTATATTGTTTATATTTCGTACCTGCGGTACTTTGAAATAATTATACAATTGCCTGTTCTACAAATATTTTGTACCTACGGTACTTGTTTTCAGCCTCGTTAGAGGCGAAATATTTATAGAATAATCTGATGGTGATAATTTAAGCCCCGTAGGTGGCGTAATATCATTTAGCCCTGATTAAGGGTAAGCTTTCATCATGTGACCCTTCCCCCGGAGATTACGGTTATACGAATGTTCATGCGCCATCCCTTTGAGGGACGGAGGAATGTAGAGGTCAGACAAGTTCTTTCAGCATCTCAGACAGAAGAATTTTTGAATCACTATTGTCCGGTTAAATTCTATGTTGTTTATATTTCGTACCTGCGGTACTTTGAAATAATTATACAATTGCCTGTTCTACAAATATTTTGTACTTACGGTACTTGTTTTCAGCCTCGTGAGAGGCGAAATATTTATAGAATAATTTGGGTAATATTTTGGGGCCCGTAGACGGCGTAATATCAATAAACCTTTTTATTACAGGGGATTTATAATATGAAAAATATTTTAGTCGGACAGTAGTGTAAACAAATACTAAATTGCGGATTTAAGAAATAAATTTTCCCCCTGCAGATAAAATTTATACAGAAAAAGATGCAACCCTTCAATTTTCTTTTTGTCATTAGGGTAATTGGTTTAGAATTACGATATTTAGGTTTTACTAACTGGATTATATCGGTAAGCGTTGACAACAGCATATCAGGACATACACCGCGAAATAATTGAACTCAGCAAGGCTGGTAACCCTAAGGCGCAGTATCAGCTTTACCAGCTTTACTCAAAAGCTATGTTCAACATTAGTTACAGAATGATGAACAACCGCGAGGAGGCTGAAGATATGCTGCAGGAGTCTTTTACCGAGGCATTTACAAAGCTTGATACTTTCAGGTATGAATCGTCGTTCGGATCGTGGATAAAAAGAATTGTAATAAACAAATGTATCAATGAACTCAAGAGAAAAAAGGCAGAACTGGTGCTTACCGAAAACATCCCCGACAACAGTGCGGATAATGAAGAAGACGATTTTGAAGTAATCAGCCTGAAAGTAAATGATGTGATGAAAGCCATGGAAAAACTTCCCGAAGGGTACAGGGTAATTTTCTCGCTCTACCTTCTCGAAGGGTACGATCATACTGAAATTGCCCAGATAATGGGCATTACGGAATCAACCTCGAAATCGCAGTTTTCGAGGGCTAAACAGAAAATGAAAGAATTATTAAAACAAAGCATGTCATGAAAGACAGGTTTGAAAAATTTATCATCGAAAACAGGGAGGCATTTGATGTTCTTGAGCCCGGTGATGGCGTGTGGGCCAATATTGAAAAAAACATCCGCCCTAAGAAAACCATTAACTGGTACAAAGTGATGGGAAGGGTTGCAGCCGTAATCCTTATCTTCTCGCTGTCTTACATGGTGCACGAAGTGCTTGACGGAAAAGATCAAAGGCTTGCACGCGGCGATGCCAGGAATAAAAAAGAACTTATCATCCCAGAAATAAGGGAGGCAGAAATATACTATTCAGGTCTCATAAACGAAAAGTTGCAGGAGATTAAGCCAATGCTTTCAGACAACCCGATACTCGAAAACGAGATAAGGTACGATCTAAACCAGCTTGACAGCATCTATGCTTCGCTGAAGCAAGACCTGAAAGAAAATATTGCCAGCCAGGAAGTTATTGAAGCCATGATTGAGAATTACAGGCTGAGGCTTACCATCCTGGAAGACATATTGACTCAATTAAAACCAGAAGAAAATGATGACACTGAAAAAAACAACAGCTATGATATGTAAGAAAATCTGCACGGCTGCAATTGCCATGTTCATTTTCCTTCCTTCGCTCAAGGCGCAGGAATATACCAAAAGAATTGAAAAATCATACAGGGTGAACAATTCAACCACCGTGGATGTATTCAATAAATACGGTAAGATACATATTGTAACATGGGAAAAAGACTCCGTGCGCTTCGATATCAGGCTGAAGATAAAAGCTACCAGCGACTCAAGGCTTAACAAGCTCAGAAACAGCATAGATTTTGATTTTACCGGGACCGAGTATTATGTAATTGCCAAAACAAGGATCGGTACCAACACCGGGGCCATATTCAGCGACCTGGCCGATATCGCGGGTTCACTAATGCCTTCTGACAATAAGGTTACCATTGATTATATAGTAATGATGCCCAGGCATATCAATTTAAAACTCGAGAACAAATTTGGCGATGTGTATATTGACGACCTTGACGGCAATATCAATCTTACACTTTCAAACGGTGAGCTGAAAGCAAACGAGCTCACAGGAAATACCATCATTAACCTGAGTTCGGCGGATGCTGTGATTAATTCGGTGAAAGAAGGGAAAATAAATGTCTCATATTCAAATTTCCATGCGAAAAATGCAGACAAATTAACTGTTGACAGCCGTTCATCGGTAATAAATATTGAACAAGCCGGGTTTTTAAAAATTGTATCAAGGAGGGATAAATTTTACCTCCCCGAGATATCAGAACTATATGGCGAAAGTTATTTTTCAGATTTTACTTTACATAATCTGTTTAAAGAGATGAATTTCAATTTCAAATACGGAAACCTTTCTGTTGAAGAAATCAGCCGGGGGTTCTCTTTTATACAGATCGTGTCTGAATATACCGACCTGGACCTGGTATTTGCAAGGGGCGCCACCTACGACATTGACATTACACATCACACCGATGTGATACTTAATTATCCCAGGCAACTTGCAAACCTTCAAACCAAGGTCATCAATCCCGATGAAAAACAAAACCTTACTTATGGCCGCATTGGCAGCGCGAGCACCGCATCTAAGGTAAAAATCAATGCGCCAAAAAAATGCACCCTCAACATTATCCACAAATAGGCAGGATATACCCGTGTGAATTTAAATTATTATAATCAGGATACCCTGCATTTTGGGCATATCAGAAGAAAATGCCGCCGGGTAACCAATATCAGCTCATTACTATAAACTTTTTCTTAAAAAAATGATGCAGAATTTTCTGCAGCGTGCAACCAAAATTAAAATCTCTTGTCATTAAATAAAACTAAAATATTATGGAAGCAAAAAAAATTATAACAGCAGCATTATCAATTATTGCAGTGATCTCTTTAAATTCCTGTGAAGAATGGGGATTCGGCTGCATTGACGGGAACGACCGACTCACCACCGAAGAGAGGGTGGTTTCAGATTTTTCAGGTGTGGAAGTAAATGGCAGTTTCGATGTTTATATTGACACAAGCGATGTAACCAGCGTTCTTGTTGAAGCCGATGAAAACCTCATAGACTATATAAAGACAAGGGTGAGGGGTGATATGCTGGTAATTGACACCTACCGCGACCGCTGCCTGAAGTCGGATAACAGGATTGCCATATACATAACAACTCCTTATATAGACGAGATTGTCCTCAATGGATCAGGAAGGGTTGACTGCAGCAATTTTGAAACCGGTGAAGCAAAAATTGAAGTAAATGGATCGGGCGATATCAATTTCGATATGGCCGTTACCGACGAATTGTATCTGAATATCAGCGGTTCGGGCGAAATAAACGGTTTTGCTGAAACTATCAGTGCCGACGTGGAAATTGATGGCTCAGGGGAAATCAATATAGACGGCACCTGCCAACTGGCAGATATAAAGATTCTTGGATCGGGCAATATCAAGGCCGGAGATTTCATCACCGAAGATTGCGAAGTAACCATTATCGGGTCGGGAAATGCCACAGTGTTTGCAAGCGATCTGCTTGATGCACAAATCACCGGAAGCGGTACGGTTTATTATTACGGAAACCCTGAAAATGTGGTTAAAAATATCACCGGTTCCGGAAAAGTTATAAAAAGATAAAACCCTCAACAAAATTTTATTCATGAAGCTAACACTACTTATTTCAGGCCTGCTTTTATGCATGGCAGGCATAAGCCAGAATTATACACGCGATGCAGGCTTAAGGTTCGGTACACTGAACGGCATCACCTACCGGCAATACCTTGGGGAAATAAAAGCGATTGAGGCACAGTCGCTGATCGGGAAAGACGGGTTGCGGTTCAGGATAATGAGACAATTCTTCCAGCCTGCCTTTAACGAATTATCAGACAACCTGTATTTTACATACGGTTATGGTGCCCATGCAGGTATAAGCCGGTATAGCAATTACAAATTTTTAACGAGAAATTATTCTTTAAGCGACCGCACAGTCGGCCCCCTGATAGGCCTCGATGCATACCTTGGACTTGAATACAATGTGAGGGAATATCCGCTGATTATTGAACTAAGTTTTATACCGTTTTTTGAATTTTCTACCAACAGGTTTTTCTATATTCTACTCGACGATACAGCAATAAGTATTAAATATAAATTCTAACAAATAATAAAATGAAAAAACTATTCTTATTCATGATGATGGTTTCAGTCCTGGCTTCAGTATATGCACAGGAAGACGAAACAATAGAAATAAAAACCAGGAATGATGACGATATGATGACATTACTTGGCAGCAGCAATGCCCTAGGCGGTTATGGAGGGCTTTCAATTCTCTATTCTGAAATTAACGGGAAAGACGGCTTTTGTTTCGGGGCACGCGGGGCAGCCATCATGGGCCACTCGTTTGCGCTCGGGTTCGGCGGATCGGGCTTCGTAACCGATATATTTTATGATGATGCACTTGCAACAGACGTAAGCATAGCCGGCGGTTACGGTGGACTGTTTTTCGAACCGATAATACTACCCAAATTTCCTGTACATGTCACCATACCTGTCCTTGTGGGTGTTGGGGGCGTTGCTTACAGCAGTGTAAACGATACGTGGGAAGAAGACTGGTTTGTAGAAGACTCTGAAGCTTTCTTTGTTGTGGAGCCGGGAGTAGAACTTGAACTGAACGTCACCAAATTCTTCCGTTTCTCATTCGGGGCATATTACAGGTATACCTCAAACATTCAGCTCCAGAACAGCCCCAAAGATATGCTCCATGGCTTCTCATATGGTGTAAACTTTAAGTTTGGTAAGTTCTAACCTCCGATTCAATACCATTATATTCTCACGGCCGGCGCTTGTTTTAAATTGCCGGCCGTTATTTCAAACCGCTCCTGCATATTTTAACCGACATAATAGATGTGTTTGCCGATTTGTACTAACCACGGCAATTTTTAGGGATTATTTTTGAACCAACAATTTCAACCAGATGTTATTATTTAACTATTTAAAAGTTTGATGAGATGAAATATTTTATAATGTTAACCTTAATTCTGTCAACATTGGCTACCTCGTATGCACAGAAAAAATTTACAATCAGCGGCACGGTGACCGATGAGAACGGCGAACTGCTTATCGGTGTAAATGTTTATAACTCAGTAAAAGATGCCGGTACTGTTACCAACGAATATGGCTTTTATTCCCTTACACTGCCTGAAGGCCCGCATGAAATTGTCTATTCTTCTATTGGTTACGATATTCTTACAAAACCTTTAAACCTGGCAGCCAATAACCGTCTGAATGTAAAGATTACATCCGAAGTCACCCAATTGGACGAGGTAACCATCACTGCCAGAAGGCCCGACCAGAATATTACCGAAACCCGGATGGGCTCGGTTCAGATACAGGCAAAGACCATAAAGAAAATTCCTGTACTGATGGGCGAAACAGATGTGATTAAATCCATCCAGTTGCTGCCCGGGGTGCAGACCAGTGTGGAAGGTTCAAGCGGTTTCTATGTACGGGGCGGCAATGCCGACCAGAACCTGGTATTGCTTGATGAAGCCACAGTATACAATCCTGCACACCTCTTTGGCTTTTTCTCTGTTTTCAACAGCGATGCCATTAAAAACGTAGAACTTTATAAGGGTGCCATTCCTGCCCAGTATGGCGGAAGATTATCATCTGTGCTTGATGTGAGGATGAGGGAGGGCAACAACCAGAAGTTTTCCGGCGAGGGTGGAATCGGGCTTATCTCAAGCCGGCTTACGCTTGAAGGCCCTATTGTTAAAAACAAACTGTCGTTCATCGTTTCAGGAAGAAGAACCTATGCCGACCTGATGCTGCCGTTTGCCACAGACAGCATTGCGAAAAAAAGCAAACTCTACTTTTACGACCTGAATGCAAAACTCAACTGGATAGCCGGAGAAAATGACAGGGTTTACCTGTCGGGCTATTTTGGCCGCGATGTAAACAAGTTTGGCAATTTCTTCCAGATGGATTACGGCAATGCTACCGGCACCTTAAGATGGAACCATATTTATAACGGCAAACTGTTTTCAAACGTAACCCTGCTTTACAGCGATTTCAGTTATAGCCTGGGCGTACCGGAAGGCAGCGATGGATTCAAATGGACCTCTCACATCATTGATTACAGCGTACAGGCAGATTATACCTATTACCATAACCTGTCCAACAAAATCACTTTCGGGGCCCAAAGTATTTATCATACTTTAAAACCCGGTGTTTCGGAGTCATTGGCGGAAAGTTTCATCAGCAATATCAAGTATCCATATGCTTATGGTATTGAAAGTTCTGTGTTTATAGGCAATGAGCAGACCCTCGGCAAGCGTTTCGGCATAGATTACGGGTTGCGCTATACATGGTTTAATAATATAGGTAAAGCCACCATCAACAAATACAATGAAAACTATGAAGTTACAGATACTATCTATTATCGGGCCAGGGATATTTTCAACAGTTATTCAGGGCTGGAACCTCGATTTGGCATAAGATACACCATAAATGAAAAAAGCTCGGTAAAAGCAGGTTACAACCGTATGTTCCAGTATATGCACCTGGCTTCGAACTCAACAGCTACCTTCCCGCTCGACCTCTGGTTTATGAGCAGCCCTAATGTAAAACCCCAGAGGGTTGACCAGGTTGCAGCCGGTTATTTCAGAAATTTCAGGAACAATACATTCGAAACCTCCGTTGAGGCATATTATAAAAAATTTGACAACATTATTGATTTTAAAGACCATGCCTTTCTTGTCCCTAACCCTCACCTTGAAGGTGAACTTAGGATAGGCGACGCAGAAGCCTATGGACTGGAATTGATGGTAAAGAAACAGTCAGGTAAACTCAACGGATGGGTAAGTTATACCCTGTCAAGGGTTATCAGGGATGTGCCCGAGATAAACGGGGGCAAAAAATACCCTGCCCCTTTTGATAAGCCCCATAATGTTTCGGTTGTGCTTTCGTATGAACTTAATAAGAGGTTCCTCTTTTCGGCCAACTGGGTATACTCTTCTGCAATACCTGTAACTGTGCCAAAGGGGGGCTTCTATTATGCCAATGTATGGATTCCCTACTATACCGACAGAAATGCAGTACGTATCCCCAAAACAAGTTATCACAGGCTTGATCTTTCAGCAACATATAATTTCAAACTATTCGGTTTTGAAAGCAACCTGAACGTGTCGGTATACAATGCATACAACCGGCATAATGCTTTTGCCATCTACTTCAGGGACAGGGGACTCAGAAGGGAAATGAACGACAATGGCGATGAAAATGTACCAGACGGGGTAGATGTTGTAAAGCTATACCTGTTTCCGATTATTCCTTCGTTCACCTATAATTTTAAATTTTAAACCACTACTTAAATGAAAAATTTAATCATCATCATCATCGGACTGATCGCGTTTATATCCTGCGAAGAATATATGGATATTAACATTGAAGGCAGTGATGAACAAAAACTGGTGGTGGAGGGAATGATTACAACCGACACCGTTTCGCACACTGTTACCCTGTCGTGGTGGAACGATTTTTTCGACAAAGGCCCGCAGATAATGGAAACCGGGGCAACGGTTACCATAAGCGACGGGGAAAATACCATTTTGCTCAGTGAACAGGAACCTGGGGTATACAAAACCGATCCTGATGTTTATGGAATAGTTGGCAAAACCTACACGCTGAATATCAGGTTAAAAAACGATTCGGTTTTCACTACCACAGACAAATTAACCCCGCTGCCCGAAATAGATTCTGTGGTGCCTGTATTCGAAGCAGGATTCGACCCAAATGCAGGCAGCCTTGCACAGGGATACTATATCAGTTACTATGGCCCTGAACCCGCAGGCCTTGGGCACTGCTACATTTGGAATATGTACCTTGACGGGATACTTCAGAACGATTCATTGCAGGAGAGCGTCTTTACCAATGACGATTTTGTTGATGGCAACTATATCAAAGACTTTAAGCTTTTCTTTGTTCCAGAGGCTGCCCTTGAAAACGACACCACCCCGGTAGTGATAGAAATGTTTTCGATTTCGAAAGCATACCATGATTTTTTAACCGGACTGCTGCTTGAAACTGTCTGGAAAGGGAGCCCCTGGGACGGTCCTCCCGCAAACGCTGTTTCAAATATCAGCAACGGGGCAATAGGTTTCTTTCGTGCTTCCGACAGGAAAACTGCTGCCACGCAAATTATTAAAATGCAGTTACCGCCAAATCTGACAGATAAAAGATAACCTTCAATCCGTAGGTTATTAATTATTTAATTGGTAATAAACACCCTTCGACCATCCGCCTGCTTTAACAATACGACGGACAGGTGCTGCCAATGACACCCACTCTCAGTCATGCTGAACTCGTTTCAGCATCTTTTTAACCCACATTGCAGGATTAGGTTCGTAAAAGACTGATACTAAGGGCTGTTGTTTTTAAAAATTTCGGCAGGGGGTACAACGGATT
>JAFGPL010000219.1 GCA_016936215.1 Bacteroidales bacterium | reverse complement strand
CTGTTTTCCCGGGAACAAATTTAACCATGAAATTTAAAATCTCCGCTATTTAAAACTGCGACAGGTAAGGAGTTCTGAAACTATATATCTGCATGTGAATAATAATACTAATGTGATATCTGTCATTTTATCCAACAAGAATAAATCAAAAGTATATTAATGCTTTATGAAGCAAAATCTTTGTTGTAGTAATTAAAAAAGGACAGCCGAATTGACTGTCCTTAAATGTTTGGAAATTTTCTTCTATTGGTAATCAGGATTCTGAGGAAACTCATCCTTATTGGTGATGGCATCAAGCTGTACCTGTGGTATAGGTCTTATTGCAAAATGCGCATCGAAGTTTTCACGGGCTGTGGTATTGCCAGAATATTGCTTAATGCGGGCAACCATCTCGTCAGTTCCAAGACGTTTAAGATCAAACCAGCGTAACTGTTCACCGCAAAGTTCACGGGCGCGCTCATCCATAAAATAATTCATAGTTAAGTCAGAACCTCCATTAATCCCATATTCCGAAAGCATAGCTGCTCCGTTTCCGTCATAAGACCTCTTATTTGCTAATGGTATCAAATAATTGGAATATGCATTATCTGCCTGGCCTGTTTTAAATAATGCTTCAGCAGCGATCAGGTACATTTCGGAAATCCTCATTACATAAGCATCACGTTGTCCCCGCTGTGAACCTGCATCTGTGGCTGCTGGTCTTGTAGGATCCAAAAATTTGCTTAATTCCAGATAAATATTTCTGTTAAAGACTTCAGCATCATTAATAGTTCCATCTGCATTGAACATATTGTTATAATCAAGGCACCAGTAACCTTTTTCCATATTCCAAATATAATTCGACCTAATATTGGTTAATTGAATTTCATCGGGAATAAGTCCTTTAGTATAATGAATACAAGTATCACCAGCACCGTCAAACATAAACTTGCCAACAACCTGTTTATTATAGATTTCCAAATAAGGGGCACCAGGAGTTAAAATTGTATCATTCGGATCTCCGTTTTTATGAGTGATAATCATCGCGCTGTCAAGATAGTATTGGATACCAGAAAGCGCATTTGCTCTAACCATTATTATGGTAGTGTCATCGTCAGTAGTATTAACTTTAAGGTCTCTTTTGGTTGTAAGAAATCTAGGCATATTAACTGCGTTAACAAACCATGTGGTTTTAAAAGATCCATGAAACCTCTCATCAACATTTTCTTTAAAGCAGTCAATCAGGTATTTTGTTGGTGAATACCTTCTGAATGGTCTTCCATTTTCAATATCACGTGTCATTCCCGGGTATACGTCATATTGGGAACCAAACATAAGGTGACCATGATGGCCTCCTTCCCTTGAATCCCATGTTTTATCTCCAGGACGTTGATAGGGAGTGTATTCATCTGAAGGGACACCAATTGCAGCATATTGGGTAAGAGAGTAATTAATGCACCAAATATTTTCAGAATTATTGCTATTGTTTGCAATATTCCAAACATCTGCATAGTTATCATAAAGTGTAAACTTACCGCTTCCGATTACGGCAGCAGCATCAGCAGCAGCATCGGTGTACAATGTCTGGCTATTGGTATAACCTGCCCATGTAAGTCGCATTCTTGCCCTGAAGGCCATTGCAGCCCATTTGGTAACCCGACCGTAATCTGCAGCAGTCACATTATCGTTGTCTCCTAAATTGGTAACTGCAAAATCAAGGTCTTCAAGTATTAGAGCATAAAAGTCTTCTACCGAAGATCTTGTAGCTGTTTTGACCACACCTTCGACAGGGCTTTTTCTTAATTCAACCCCACCCCAGGTTTCAACTATTAGCCAGTTTAAATGTGCCCTGAGAAATCTGACTTCAGCTAACCTGATTTTTGTTAATTCTTCATTAAATGGAGTTCTTGAAGGATCAGACAATACTTCGATGGCATCGTTGCAAGCATTAACACCCTTATAAAACTCTATCCACAAGACTACCAGACGCGAATTGGTTGAATTGAAGTCTGAGGTAAAAGTATACTGGTATTGCTGAGGATGTTGCTGGCCATAATCATAGATGTCAGTTCCGCAAACACTAAAATCAAAACCTTCTTCCTTAGCATAATAGATTTTGTTTGTAGCATAGCAAGCGGCAATCAGCGATTCCATTCCTTCAGGAGTGGAATAAAAGGTTTCGGTATCAAGTCCTGAGAGGTATTCTTCTTCAAGAAACTCATTGCATGAAGTGAATCCAACTATCAGGAACATTATGAAAATTAATGCTCTATATGTTTTCATTTTTATAGTATTTACAATTATTTAGTTAAAAATTAAAATGTAATGTTAAGCCCTACAGCATACATTTTGGGTATAGGCAGGCCGGTTCCCAAGTCACCATTAGAATTAACACCTTCGGGGTCATACCTTCCTTTTTTGAATACTTTACTAAACACGATAGCATTCTTGGCAGTAACATATACTCTTGCAGAAGATATCATTATCTTGTTGGTTAATTCGCGGGGCAATGTGTAACCAAGCGTTATATCTTTTATTTTTACAAAAGAGCCATCGGTGTATCTTAAAACAGTTTGCCGGCTCCAACCGCTTCGTGTTAAATCAGGGTTTAACCTTGGATATTCATTTGATGGGTTGTTCGGTGTCCAATAGTCACGAACGATAGAATTTTCACGACCATCAGGGCTCCACATTACCTCTGTGGCATCACTTATCATCTGGCCGATTCGGGCATATACAAAAATATTCAGGTCAAAACCTTTATAGGTCATGGTAGAATTCAAACCGCCTGTCCATTTGGGACGCGGTGTTCCGAGTACCATTCTGTCGCCTTCGCCAATTCCGGTTACAGTATCAACATCAGCTATCTTCAGGTCACCCGGTTCAGCATCATAAACTGCAGCCTCTTCCGCTTCATCGGTCTGCCATATTCCGATCATATCCCAATCGTAATGTACACTTAATGGCTGACCAACAAACCATCTGTTTGCAATGTCCTGAGATATGCCACCGGCAAGAAATGTAATCTCTTCAGTACTGCTTGCAAATGTAAAATCTGTTGTCCATTTAAAATCCCGCGTTGATACATTTACTGTTCGAAGTGTAAACTCAATGCCTTTCCCTTGGGTTTCTCCAATATTTTCGGTAACTAAAGTAACTGCTGATGTGGGAGGAAGTGTTACATACTGCAAGATGTCAGTTGTTTTTGACTGATATAACTCAATTGTACCTGAAATCTTGTTGTCAACTAACCCGAAGTCCAATCCTAAATTGGTTACAGCGGTGCTTTCCCATCTTGGTGATGTTTCAAGTCTTGCTGTACGAAAACCAAGAATTTCAGTTTCAGTTGTTCCAAATTCGTAATACATACTATATTCAGAGATACCTCCTAAAGAGGAATAGGGTCTGACAGATTGATTTCCAGTTACACCATATCCTAAACGAAGTTTTAAATTTGAAATTGCATTCAGGTTTTGCATAAAGCTTTCTTCACTTAATCTCCATGCGATGGAGGCTGAGGGAAAGAAGTCCCACTTTTCTCGAAGTTGTGAAGCACCGTCGTATCTGCCTGTGAAAGTTGCAAGATATTTACCTTTGTATCCATAATGTAACCTACCTAAAAAGGATACCTGGGAGTTTTTCCTAAATGGTAAATGATCAGTATTCGGGTCTCTTATTGACAGATTAGCTGCAGCTGAAGTTCTAAGGGCATACCATTTGAAATCACTCAACGCGAGGTCTTGCCCGCTCTGATAATACCTTTCCTGACGACTTAACATGGTCTCAGTTGCAACAGTGGTCATAATATGATGTTCGTTAACAGTTTTATCAAAATTAATCTGATTAATAAGGGTCCATTTATATTCATTTAATAGTGATACGGATGCGGTACTTTGCCTTGCTAATCCCGGATAATCATCTGAGAAGTTTCCGGTACGGTTAAAGCCTAAATCAAGGTTAAACGAAGACCTGAATGTCAAACCGGGCATAATGTTTAGTTGACCATAGAAGGTAGAAAACACATCGGTTTGGTATACTTCATTTGTCCTGTAGTCAGGGTCTTGGTCAATTAAAGGATTGCTGAAAGGAACCCTGCTGTTTGGAACAGGAATAAGATTGCCAAGACTATCATATGCAGAAACCAGTGGTATCATATTATAATTAATACCTTGACCCTGGTTTTGGATAGAATGGGACAAGAAAGTAGAATTTCCCATTTCGAAGTATTTATTAACTTTCGAGTCAACATTTGCTTTAATAGAGTAACGTTTATAATAATCATTAGGTACAAAATTGTCTTCGACAAAATGATTTATTGAAACAGCATAAGTTGTTTTCTCGCTTCCGCCAGTAATTGAAAGATGGTAGTCCTGTTGAGATCCATGGTCTTTCATCTGGGCATCAATCCAGTCAAAATCAGTACCATTGTTTAAACCTTCGATTTCTTCAGGATATAATAAAGAAGTTACATTTATTCTTGAATCAGCAGTGTCCCAATAGGTAGGATTGTTAGTTCTGTATAAATCCCTGGTAATTTGCAAATAATCTTCACGCGTACCCATTTTTAATTTGCCAAGTGGTGTGGTATATCCGTAATAGGTATTAAAAGAAATTGTTGCTTTACCCTGCTGGCCTTTTTTTGTTGTGATCAGGATTACACCGTTTGCTCCTCTTGAGCCGTAAATTGCAGTAGAGGAAGCATCTTTCAATACCTCCATTGAAGCAATGTCATTTGGATTAATATTAATGTTTGAGCCGTAATCAATGCCATCAACAATATAAATAGGGTCATTTTCTGCCGAGAATGATCTTTCACCACGAATAAGAATATTATAACCCGAGCCGGCACGACCGCTGCTTCTTGTCATGTCCACACCGGCAATTTTACCTTGCAGGGCTTCAACAGCATTCGATGCCTTTACACTTTTTATGTCTTCTTCCCTGATGGATGAAACAGCCCCTGTCAGGTCACTTTTTTTCATGGTTCCATAACCAACCACTACCACCTCATCTAAAGCCTGTAATTCAGGTATCAGTTTTATATTAATAACACTCTGTCCTGCAACGGCAACAGTTTCAGAATTGTAACCAATAAAAGAAAATACCAGGCTGGCCTGGTCTGATGGCACCGGTATTGAATAATTGCCATCAATATCGGTAACAGTACCCTGCTGGGTGCCATCCACCACCACGTTTACTCCGGGCAATGGCTCACCGGTGTCGCCATCGGTAATCTTGCCGGTAATAGTTTTCTCCTGTGCAAACAATTGTATAGCACAGAAAATAAATAATGGAATCAATAATAGTTTTTTCATAGTTTTTAATTTACTGATTTTCATTGTTGTTAAGCTAAAAATTAAGGTTATTATAAATTATCAAAGCTTTATTAAGAAATTTCTCATGTGTCACAATATTACTTCATCCTGTGAAAAAAACAGGTGTTTAATTATCATAAAAAGGGTGACAGATTATCATTTGTGATGATGAAATTAGTAAATTAAGGTTTATTATCCATTTATTTTAACATAGCTATAATAATATTAAATCATTCTTTAAACAGTTCCCCGTTAATAATGACATTTTTAAACTTTACATTCCCTATATCTTTTAATAAACTTTCTTGCTTTGTGCCAGAGAAGTTACATTCTGAAATAAAAATGTTATCTATACATGTTTGCCCTGGAAGCCCCTTCATATAAAAAGGATATTCTGCTTTTTGCGAGGTTACTTTGCTGATATAAATATTCCTTATGAGCGGAAGGTATTTACCAACTCCCTCTTCAGGCTCGTATAAACAATTAATCTTTATAACGGCTTCACCTACTTCCCCCACCGTTATATTATTTATGAAAATGTTTTCTATAGTACCTCCACGTTGGCTATTTGTTTTTATACGAATGGCACGGTCGAGTTCTGAGCTGCTCATCTCACAGTTTTCGACAAAAATATTTTTACAGCCTCCCGAAATTTCACTGCCAATAACAATTCCACCATGGCCGTTTTGCATCTTGCAGTTCCTTATCACTACATTTTCGGTAGGTACAGACCATTTTCTTCCATCGTCATTCCTTCCGGATTTTAACGCGATGCAATCGTCACCGGTATTGAAAAAACAATTTTCAATGAGCACATTTATGCATGACTCAGGGTCGCAACCGTCATTATTGGTGCCATTGCTGTTGATGTGCACACCGCGTACAGTAATATTTTCCGATAACAAAGGATGTATTACCCAGAATGGTGAATTTTCAATGGTAATATCTTCAATAAGGATATTCCTGCATTTATAAAACTGAATAAACGGGGGCCTCAGGTAATGCCCGTCCCCCATTATGCGCTGTTCAACAGGGGTTTGGTCAATATTATATTTTAGTAATAATGGACGGCCTTCAGGCATTAACTGGCTTGGCATACCGGGCTTCCAGCCGTATCTATTGTGTCCTTTCCATGGCCACCAGTTGTTTGTGTTTGCCCTACCATCAATTTTCCCTTTCCCGGTAATTGCAATGTTTTCAAGATTATACCCATAGATCAGGGGGGAATAGTTATAACAATCAACGCCTTCCCAGCGGGATAGTACAACCGGAAGATAGTCGGAGGGATTAACAGAGAAAATTAGCACTGCGCTGTCTTCAAGGTGCAACTTTACGTTGCTCTTAAAATGAATAGCCCCGGTAAGGTATCTGCCGTTGGGAACAATTATGGTACCACCTCCCTCAGCATTTATTTTGTTTATAGCATCGTTAATGGCTTTTGTGCATGGTGTTTCCCCGTCATTTATGGCACCAAAATCGGTAATTAAATATGTTTTTTCAGCAAAAACGGGTTGTACGATAGAGTTTACTATACTGTCTGCTTTTTCCTGGAAGTCAGGTGGTAATTTTTCGTTAACGGAGCCACAGCATAATACTAATAATAAGCTTAAAAAAGTTACAATAGTATGGGTAGCAAATCTTTTCATAGCAATGTCAGTTTTTTCAATAATAAATTAACCTGTTCAGATAATGATTTAAGGAATAAAATTATAACCGAAAATAAATAAACAGGTAGATAAATCATCGTAAATAGGCGGAAGAATCATCATTTTTTGAATTAAACAATATGGCAGGGACAAGAATTCTTGCAGATAAATGAACCGGGAAAGCAGGTATATAAAAAAGCCCGCAAATTGCTTGCGGGCTTTCTTTTATAAGAAATTATTAAACCGTTTTAATTTTTAACAATCTTACTCATGATTGTATTTTTTCCACTTTGAACTTTTACAAAGTAAATTCCTGCTTTGAGTTCATTAACCGGGAGGTCAATAGTATAACCATTAACAATCCTGGTAACTACCTCACTGCCCTGTATGTTATATACTGACACTCTTGTTATTAATTCATCAGATTTAATAGTAAGCTTGTCATTAACTGGGTTCGGGTATATCTGGCAATTGTCAGCCAGTGATTCCTGCACTGAAGTAATCTTCTTCGGTTTGGTAATTGTAATGGTATACCTGAGGCCTGTACCATTTTCAGCTCTTCCGTAAATTAAAGCAGTTTTAACAGTATCTGCAGCACCTATTCCGACTTTTCCACCTCCGGATACATAACCTTTACTAGATGAAGCTATTCCGGTAATCTCAACAGTATCCAGTTCAGCAGAAGTTAAGGTAACTGTGTATGCCATGGTATCCTTGTGGAATGCAGGAGCCAGTGTACCCTTGCTTACCATAAGGCTCTTCATCGTCCTTACTGTATCAAGATAATAAGAAGGAGCTGCGGCTTCAAGGCCTGCCAGTCTTAATACTTCAGCCCAATAAAGCGCTTCTGCATCCCTGCTTAATGGGAAATGGTTAGGATATGCCTGGCCACCATAGTTGTCATTACCCATGCCGATGTATACTCTCGGTCCTCTTGCAGTGTCGTTGTTAACTCCGGTTTCTGTATAGAACTCCTGGTTGGTATTCCATCTTACAACCAAAGGAACAGTATCGTTACGCTGAACAACTACCTGGCCGTTATGAGGTTTCAGTTTAGAGGTTTGTAACCAGTCATCTGGCAGGAATGACCACCTGAATGATGAATCTGCAGCAAGATTTACAAAATCTAAAGAAGGATCTTCGGGTAAAACAGCTTTGGCATTAAAATAACCTGTACCCTCGTTGGTTTGATTTGCAGAGGTGCTGTTAAACCATTTCAGCCTGTTCGACCTTGCTTTCCAGGGGCAATTCAGTATCATTGGAGCAGTAAGTGCATTCCATGTAGCGCGCTGGTCGGCTGACTGGAAATTACCACTGCCTCCGCTACGGCCAATAATCAAGAGGTCGGCTGCGTTAAGCATATCAATGGTATCTTGTCCTACTAATTCAATAGACTTTGGTGCCCAGAATTTGGTTACGCCGGCGCCATTCTTTTCCAGGAATTTAATAGCTGCATCTTCCCTGGTGTCAGGAGTAATAAATATAATATTGGCCAATGGACCTGGAACATTCAGGGTAATGTTATATTTAATAGTGTCAGATACATCAGAAGAAATCACTGTTACTGCGAATACCGAATCGGTAATACCTTTAACAGGAATGGTGAAGGTGCCGGTTCCCTTTGCTACTGCACAACTTTCGTTGGGTGTTGCAGCAATTGTAATTGAACTTACCCAATCTGCCAGTGTTAAAGTATAATCGTGTGTACCTGCAGCAAATGCAGGGGTTAATGTACCCTCGCTAACTGTAAGGCCTGAAAGTGTAGCATCTGAAGAACCTGCGTAAGGAGTATAAACTGCGTTGACAAGCCTTTCAACTTCAGCTTTAAATACATACTGGGCATTTTCTGTAAAGTTCCAGTAATTAACCACATTGCTTTCATCATTACCGTGGCCGAAGTAGCTTCTCGGGGCAGTACCCCATAATGTAGGATCGGTACTTGTTTTGTAATACTTAACACCTTCTGGCCACCTGGCAAGTAAAATACCATTGTTGTAGTTTTTTGGTGATGTAATCCTTGCAATAATATCAGCATTGGTATTTACATCATCGCCATAGAAGTCATCTTTCATAATTGTCCAATCCATTGAATCACCAACAAGTGTAGCATTGGCAAAAATTGGATCGGCAGGCACAAGAATCTTGGCCCATACGGTATCTCCAACAACAACATTGGCATGGGTCGGGGTACGTACACTAAACCAGCCAATGTTTCTTGCACCGTAAGGATGCAACATCATTACCGGTTTGGTAACCTTATTGTTCCAGATTGCCTGGCCTCTTGAAGCGTCTAATGCACTGCTCTGAAGACTTCTTCCACACATTACAAGGTCAGCGGCATTGAGGGTTGCGAGAGCAGAAGCTCCCCTGACTAAGAGGTTGTTGTTGTTATCAATATGCATGGTATCAACTTCATATCCTAATTCTTCCAGGAAAGTTATTGTACCCAATTCTCTTACGGCAATTGCAGGGTTAACTGCAACTACAATATTACCTTTATCGCTGACAAATTCAGTAGGCAGAGCTGCACCTGCACCCGGGGCATAAGCACCGGTGGTGTCAAAAGCCATTGCATTCAGAAATCCTTCACATTCGCCGGATGAGGTAAAATACCCAAAGCGCAGAAACTGATCCTGTGCAGCCCTTGTTGAAGTAATTTCAGCTACAGGGGTTGCGTCTTCGTTAAGATATACACGGAAAACGGCACTATCCATTGTCAGCCTTATAATGTTATATACACTGATATCTAAAGAGCTATCAGCAGGATATATAGCTGTTTCGGCAGATTCGGCAGATAATTTCAGAAATCCGCCATTTGGACTTCTGCCGATTTTTAAATCTGCTCTTCTGTCGCCGTTAATTTCAAATTGCATGCCCCAATCAGCAGTGTCAATAACTGTATTGGCCCTTGCACGGATAATCCATGTTGCTTCATGTTTTGAAGGTTTTGGGATGTTTAGTTTCCAGGCATTCCTTAGGGTTGGCGTAGAACTGTATTTTAGAGTATTTGTAACAGGGTTTATGGCGACTATTGCACCAGGCCCGCTGTTCAAATCACTAATAGCCCACGCCGGTGTTGCATCCGTCGGAAGCACACTGGCATCATAAACTGTCCATTGGGCATTAACAAATGCTGTTATGCCTAATGCTAGTAAGATAAGTAGTAAGCTTTTTTTCATAGTTTGATGAATTTGGTTAATAAAAAATTTAAAATTATTGTTTATTTTTCAAGAACAATTGCTGCAAGTATAAACGGTCCAACGCCTTTGGGGTCATTGTCCACACGTTTTTCATTGATATAATATTCATAACTTCCATCCCGGTAAGGATTACCTCCCAAACCTGCTCCTCCGCATATGTTTGTTAATACCGGTAATCCGTTTTGGTCTGTAAATATAAAATTTTTTACAATAGAATCGAAACATTCAACAGAAAAATCCAAAAATTTTTCAGGAAGCAACCCTTTTTTAGCCCCTTTGGCAAAGGCATAGGTGAACATTGCCGAACAGGAAATCTCAATATAGTTGCCCTCAATGCCCTGTTTGTCAAGTACCTGGTACCATAACCCGGTTTCTTCGTCCCTGTATTTGATTAATGCCCCGGCTGTATTATTAAAGATGGTAAGAATTGTATCTCTCGATTTATGGTCAGCAGGTAAATATTCCAGTACATCAACGAGCGCCATCATATACCATCCCATGGCCCTTCCCCAGAAGTGTTTCGACTGTCCGGTTTCAGGATTGCACCATTGCTGCGATTTTGATTCGTCCCACGCGTGGTATAACAGCCCTGTATTTGCATCGAGAGTTTTACCATATATTAATGTAATCTGATGGGCAATGGTATCGAACCATTCAGGTTTATTGAATTCCAGTGCATATTGTGCAAGAAATGGTGAGGACATGTAAATTCCGTCGAGCCACATTTGCCAGGGATATATTTTTTTATGCCAGTATCCCCCGGCATGAGTTTTGGGCTGGTTTTTAAGCTGTTCAACAATGGTATTAATGGCCGTAAGGTATTTTTCGTCCCCTTTTCTTTTATAAAGGGTAATTAGCCCTTTAGCCGGGTTCACGTGGTCGAGGTTATAATCTTCAATATCATAAATTCGTATCTGCCCGTCTTGCTGTACGAAATAATCAATAAACTCTTCATGGTATGCAGAATATTTTGCGTCAATATATCCCAGCTTGTCTATAGCCTGGCCGAGCATGGCGATATCATACTGCCACTTTATGTGCCTGGGGTTGTTATAGGTTATAAGGCTGTCGAACCTTTGTATTGCCGCGTCGGCCATTTTTATACGCCAGGAATTGCAGGTATTGTCATTTTTTTTAGAAACATTCTGGTTGCATCCTGAAATTATCAAAGCCATGAATCCGGCAAGCAGATATTTCATTTTTTATTGTTGTTAGGTTAAGGAGAGCAAATATAGGTAACGGCCGAAGAAGATAGGTAGACAAATTACCGGAAAATGGTAGATAAATTGTTTTTTATTAGTGTTGCCAAATCACCGTTTCTTCTTCATTATTTTATAACTTTGCTATTATTTTTCACTATTTCCACAGCATGAAAATTGCTTTAATCCGAATAAAACACCTGCCGGTTTTCTACTGCTGCATTCTTTTATTTATACTCTGTCCTTGTATTGTATCTGGCATTGAAATAGAAAGATTTGAACATATTGACACGCGATATGGGCTGTCGCAAAACAATGTACTAAGCATGTTTTGCGACCATCACGGGTTTATGTGGTTCGGTACGATGGATGGATTAAACCGTTATGACGGGTACAGTTTTAAAATTTTCAAATCGGAGGAAGGAAAGCAAAATGCACTCACGCATAACCGTATTTCAGGTATCTGGGAAGATTCTCTGAATATTTTATGGATTAAAACATACGAGAATTACTACCATTTTTACATACCCGAGACAGAAGAATTTATCACTTTTCCTTTCTATAACAGGTCGCTGGAAGAGAAAAACAGCGCTATCAATTGTTCTTTCCAAATGTCAAAAGATGAAATCTGGCTTGGATCAAGCAATTCGGGGGCTTATTATCTAAAATATGACCATTCGCAAAAAAAATACCAGGTACGCCAGTTTCTTAGCAGGGGACCGAGCAGCATCACCAATAATGCTGTTAATTTCATCATCTCAGACAATAAAAGCATGGTCTTCATTGGCACCAACAAAGGGCTGAACTTGCTAAGTAAACCTGAGCTGAAGAAAGAATCACCTTATTTCAGCCATCAGTTTGCAAATTATCATTTTACATCTGCCTGCCGGTTCGGGAACCATATTATTTTTGGCACGAAAAACAACGGCATAATCGTGTATAATATAGATATTCAAAAGTTTGAACCTCTAACTGCAGATATTGAGATTTTTAAACAATGTGAAATTAAAAATATAAAACAAGCAAAAAAAACAGGAGAATTAATCATCAGTACCCGGTCACATGGTTTATGCCTTTACAGTCCGTTAACCCGTCAAATAAAATTCTTCAGCCGTTATGGCAATAATGTTGCAACAGTATTCGAAGACTCTCAGGGGCTCATCTGGATGAAAACAGAAAGGTTTGGTGTGGTAAAAATTGATCCGGTAACAGGCAGCAGCCGGCATTTTACCATGACCCCGGAAGAGGTGCAGCCTGTTATAGATGATGAGCGCCCGTATTTCTATGAAGACAGGGATAATAACCTTTGGATCGGGATTCACGGTGGTGGGCTTGCATTCTATGACCGCATAAATGATACTTTTAAATTTTACCGTAATGTGCCCAATTCACCTTATACGATCAGCTCAGATTTTGTGCATTGTATCTCTGAAGACAAATCAGGGCTGCTGTGGGTCGGAACAGGCCAGTTCAACGGCGGTATCAACAAGGTAATTGCTGCCAATCCTTCCTTCAGGCATGTTATTCCGCGTAACTCACTTAATTCGCTTGCCGATAATGTGGTAAGGTGTATTTTTGAAGACCATAACGGTTATGTCTGGATATCTACAAAATCGGGCATTATTTATATTTACACTCCAGATTTCAGACTGCATGGAACACTTGAAAACATTCCCCTTGTAAGTTCCCGGTTGCCAGGTTACAATGTATATTCCATGATGGAAGATAAAGACGGTTACCTTTGGATGGGCTCCAAAGGCGGGGGCATTGTTGTAAGTTCAAAACCGCTCAGCAACCCTGCCCGATACAAAGACATAAAGTTTTACTCGTATAAACATCAATCCGGTGATAGTACATCGCTTGGCAATAATTCGGTGTATTCAATTTTTGAAGATTCAGAAGGAAAAATCTGGATCGGCACATACGGGGGCGGGTTAAACCTGGTAATTTCAAGAGCCAGCAATAAGTTAAATTGCCGGAGGATCAATATGCAAAACAGTTCTCTCTCAAGTAATGATATCAGGCATATTTACCAGGATTCAAAGAATAGGTTATGGGTGGCTTCAACTTTCGGGCTTAACATGCTTGATGATATATCAGCAAAAGAGGACTCCCTGAGGTTCAGGTATTTTCTTTTCGACCCGCAGGATGAAACCACACTGAGCTACAACGATGTTGTTCATATCTGCGAAGATTCAGATCACCGGCTCTGGTTTGCCACCTTTGGCGGGGGAATTAGTTTGCTTACGGAATTAACCGCTTCAGATGCATCTTTTAAGCATTTCAGAAAAAAGGACGGTTTGATCAACGATGTCGTTTTCTCAATTGTTGAGGACAAAGACAAAAATCTTTGGTTTAGTACCGAAAAAGGTTTGTCGAAGTATAATAAAAGCCAGGGAACATTTGATAATTTCGACAGGAACAGCGGGCTTTTTTCAGAAAATTTCTCTGAGAATACTTGTTGTATTACGCGCGATGGCAAGTTGTTGTTTGGCAGCACCAGCGGTATGCTGGTTATTGACCCGCGCCAGATTAACAAGGCCAGGTACGTGCCACCGGTGGTTATTACCAATTTCCAGCTTTTCAACCGCAATGTGGGTTTTAACGATCCCGATGCGCCTATCAGGCAATCGGTTGAAACGCTTGATACTATTGTTCTTAAGTATTACCAGCACAGTTTTAGTTTTGAATATGCGGCTTTAAGTTATTTTGCCCCCGATCAGAACAGCTATGAGTTTATGCTCGAAAACTTTGATAAGGATTGGAATGCGGTTGGCAACCAGCGTAAGGCAACTTACACAAATGTATTACCGGGGGAATATATTTTTAAAATTCGGGCTGCAAGCTGGGATGGCACCATGAACCCCGAACCCAGGATGGTATATGTCAAAATTTTGCCGCCTTGGTACAAGAGCAGGCTGGCGATATTTTCCTATATTGTCTTTATGCTTATCGTATCGGCTGTCGCATGGCGTATATTCCTTAATTACTACAGGTTACAGAACAACCTCAGGGTTGAGCGAAGGGTTAATGATATTAAACTACAGTTTTTTACAAATATTTCTCACGAGTTGAGGACCCCGCTAACGCTTATCCTTGGCCCCATTGAAGATATTAAATCCTTTAAAAATCTTCCAAAAGCTATAGCCGAAAGAGTTGAAATAATGGAGCGCAACGGCAAAAGAATGTTACGATTGATAAGCCAATTGCTCGATTTCAGGAAAATACAGAAAGGTAAAATGACACTTAAAGTGCAGGAAATTGACCTTGTAAACTTTGTAAAAGATATTTATATGCACTTTAACCCGATTGCAAAACAAAAGCGGATTATTTATAAATTTCAGGCCGATGAAAGCCCTGTTTCCGTATTTGTTGACCCGAACAAGTTCGATTCGGTGGTCTTCAACATATTGTCAAACGCTTTTAAATACAGCAAAGAAGGAAAAACAATTACCATTTCGGTACATAAATCAGATGACGGTTACGCCGAGGTTGCTGTTACCGACCAGGGACCGGGAATACCGCCAGAGAAGATAGACATGCTTTTTCAGAGGTATACCCCGCTTTCAGACCATAATTCCTCATTCGAAGGTACCGGTATAGGCCTGAGCCTTTCGTATGAAATTATGAAACTGCATAAAGGTGATATACTAGTCGAGAGCCGTGCAGGAGCCGGTTCCTGCTTTAAAATAAGGGTATTGATGGGTAAAGGCCACCTGAAGGAAGAAGAACTTAATACTGCCTCAGCTATCCCAAAGCCCGTGCATGCCCCAGACATATTATTGCCCTCTGAAACACCGGAAGAAAAGTTTGCGGTTAGCGAAAAACAAACAATAAAACCCAAGCTGCTTATTGTTGAAGATAACACTGAAATAATCCTTTATCTTTCAAAAATACTTGCACCTGAATTCGAAATACATGCTGTTGCAAATGGGAATGAAGGTTTGAAAACCTTAAACAATTTCCATCCGGATATTATTATTACAGATGTGATGATGCCTGTAATGGATGGCATTGTTATGACAAAACAATTAAAAAGCAGTTTTGAATCGTCGCATATCCCCGTGGTGATGCTAACTGCCAAATCAACCATCGAAGACCAGATAATCGGAATTGATTCGGGTGCGGAAGCCTATATTTTAAAACCCTTTAATGCAGGCTATTTGATGGCCGTGGTAAAGAATATCCTTAGGCAGCGTGAATATATAGTCCGCAAATACCGTGATAAAAAAGAGGTTGATGCAGATCATGTAAAAATCACCCCCAAGGACGATGAGTTTATGAAAAAAATTGTAGGGATTATTGATGCAAATTATTCCGATCCTGAATTCAACGTTGAAAAACTGGTTGAACTTTCAGCATACAGCCGCACCGTGATGTACAATAAGGTAAAGGGTCTGACAGGTTATACACCTGTTGATTTTATAAGGCAAATGAGGCTGAAATATGCAGCCTCCATCCTAAAAGACTCTGACCGAAATGTTTCTGAAACAGCATATCTCGCAGGTTTCAACGATGTAAAATACTTTAGTAAATGTTTTAAAGAAATGTTTGGTGCCTCGCCAAAAGATTTCAGGCGCAATGGTAACGCTACTGAAGCAAACGGCTAACGAATATCTGCTCCTTCCTTTTCCTTCCTGTAATGAACGCAAGTGCTGCCTGGCAACCATACGGAGCATGATTTTTGTCATGGTATTGTTGATAACTTATTTTCTTCAATAGAAATACTAAAGTTAATTTGGTGTAATTCTTTTTACCCCAGAAACAGAACTTTTTCTTATTCATGTCGTAAAGAGAGGAATATTTTAAGTTTAAACATTAACCCACATTGCAGGATTAGGTTCGTAAAAGACTGATACTAAGGGCTGTTGTTTTTAAAAATTTCGGCAGGGGGTACAACGGATT